>CAIWVR010000627.1 GCA_903916165.1 uncultured Hyphomicrobiales bacterium
GAGGGCCGCGCCCTGCTGCGCGCCAATCTTGAGACGCTGGGCCTGTCAGGCATCGCCCGCATCATGCGCCGCGACGCGACGAAGCTCGGACCCATGCCGCCGCAGGACAGGTTCACTTTAGCGTTTCTCGACCCGCCCTATGGCCGCGACCTCGCGCCGCGCGCGCTGATTGCGTTACGTGACGGCGGCTGGCTGAGCGATGGCGCCCTATGCGTCGTGGAAGAAGAGGCGGCAGCAGAAGTGCCTCTGCCGCAGGGATTTTCACTGCTCGACCGGCGCGAGAGCGGCGACACGCAGGTGCTGTACATGCGGTTTTCGATTTAAGCCTCGTCATTGCGAGGAGCCGAAGGCGACGCGGCAATCCATCTCACGGCAGCCACCCGAAGATGGATTGCCGCGGAGCTCACGCTCCTCGCAATGACGAGGAAAATCACCGTCTTCCGAACAGCTTCTCCACATCGGCCAGTTTCAGCTCCACATAAGTGGGCCGGCCGTGGTTGCACTGGCCGGAGCCCGGCGTCGCTTCCATCTCGCGCAGCAGTGCGTTCATTTCGTCGCCCGTCAGGCGGCGCCCCGCGCGCACCGAATGGTGGCAGGCCATCGTCGCCAGCACATGGTCGAGCCCCTTGGCGAGCGAGGTCGCCGAGCCGTGTTCAGCGAGCGTGTCGGCGACGTCGCGCACGAGGCGGATGGGATCGGCCTTGGCGAGGATCGACGGCACCTCGCGCACCGCCACGGCACCGGGCCCGAAACTTTCAAGCGCCAGGCCCGAGGCTTCCAGTTCGACCGCATGCGACAGCAGCCGCTCGACATCGCCCTCATCCATCTCGACGATGGCGGGAATCAGCAGAAGTTGGCGTGCAATGCCGGTTTCCGCGCGCTGGCGTTTCAGCCGCTCGTAGACCAGGCGCTCATGGGCGGCATGCTGATCGACGATGACGATGCCATCGCGCGTCTGGGCGACAATATAGGTGTCATGCAGCTGCGTGCGCGCGGCGCCGAGCGGCGCATCGAGCGCATCCGGCAAGGGTGCCGAATCATGCGCGCGCACATCGGCCATGGGGGCTGAGACATGGTTGACGAAAGATGCCTGCGCGGTCTCCTGAAACCCCGGCGCGGCGGGTGACTGGCGCCAGTCCCAGCGCGCATTGGGCTGGCCGCGCGCCAGTGTCTCCAGCGTGCGCGCGCCGCCCGTCGTGCTCGCGCGATGCAGCGCGCCGCTCAGCGTCTGGCGCAGCGCGCCGATGATGAGGCCGCGCACGAGGCCCGGATCGCGAAAGCGCACTTCGGCCTTGGCGGGATGCACATTGACGTCGACGAAACGCGGATCGCAGGCGAGGAACAAGGCGAGCGCAGGATGCCGGTCGCTGGGCAGATAGTCCATATAGGCCGCGCGCACCGCGCCGTTCAGCACCTTGTCGCGCACCGGGCGGCCGTTGACATAGAGATATTGCGCCCCTGCATTGGCGCGGTGGAACGTCGGCAGGCCCGCATATCCGGTGAGACGGAACGCCTCGCGCTCGGCATTCACCGCCAGGGCATTGGGCGAGAAATCGGCACCCAGAATCTGGCTGATGCGGGCCAGGCGCCCGTCGTCGCCGACGCCGCAATCGACATGGTCGAAGCCCGACAGATTGTCGCCCGAGAGCGCGAAGCGCACGCGCGGATGGGCCATGGCGAGACGCTTGACCACATCGGCCACGGCCTGCGCCTCGGCGCGGTCGGTCTTCAGAAACTTCAGTCGCGCAGGCGTGGCGAGAAACAGGTCGCCGATTTCCACGCGCGTGCCCTGCGGACCGGCGGCGGGCGCGACCTCCTGCTTCAAGCCGAAGTCCACGCGCAGATGCGAGGCATGGTCAGCCCCCGCGCGGCGCGTCGTAATGTCGAGCCGCGCGACCGAGGCGATGGAGGGCAGCGCTTCGCCGCGAAAGCCCAGCGTCGCAATGTTGGACAGGTCGCCATCGGGCAATTTCGAGGTCGCATGGCGGTCGACCGCCAGCGCGAGATCCTGCGGGCTCATGCCCTCGCCATCGTCGATCACGCGGATGAGGCGCCGCCCGCCCTCCTGCAAGACAATCTCGATGCGCCGCGCGCCGGCGTCGAGCGCGTTTTCGACGAGCTCCTTCACAGCCGACGCCGGACGCTCGACGACTTCGCCCGCGGCAATACGGTCGATGAGCACGGGATCGAGGCGGCGGACGGGCATGGGGCTCTTTATGGGGTGAGTCGCGGACCGTCATGTTTCCTCGTCATTGCGAGGAGCGCAAGCGACGAAGCAATCCATTTCATGGCAGCCATGGATTGCCGCGTCGCTTCGCTCCTCGCAATGACGAAGCCGTCACATTCCCACCGGGCGGCCTGCCACCGTGACCAGCATCTGCTTGCCGTCGAACAGGCGTCTGGCAGC
>CAIWVR010000628.1 GCA_903916165.1 uncultured Hyphomicrobiales bacterium
CTTCAATTCAATGCGGCGATCATTCAGGAAAGGCTCGGGCTCGGACCGATAGCCCCAATCATGTAGCTTCCACTCATGCATCTTGCCCATGCCGAGCGGGATATGGATGAGCGGATCCCAATCGCGGGGCCCGGCCTCCAGGAGAAGCACCTCGACAGACGGATCCTCCGACAGACGGCTCGCGAGGACGCATCCCGCGGAACCGCCACCGACGATGACATAGTCGAACCCGCGCGCGTGGGTCATGCCTTCTCCAGCTTGCAGCTTGCGGGCATCTCACTCCATCCCCATCGCGCGCCGCGCCTTGTCACCCGTGTCCTTCGGCAGGGCGTAAAGGCCCGCGACCAGCTTGGCGATGTCCTCGCCCTTCATCGGATTGACTTCGAGGCCCGTCTTGGTCGCCTCGGCCAGAAACTCCGGATCTGTCATCGTTGCGTCGAAGGCAGACCGAAGAGCGGCTAGACGTTCGACCGGAATGCCCGGCGGTGCCGCAACGGGACGCGCCATCTCCTGCGGCTCGAGCAAGAGCCGCATCACCGATGCCTGATCCGGCGTTGCAAAATGCCCGACGAAGGGCACATCGCCGAGCGCCGGATTTTGCTTCAGGGACACCTGGACGAGAACGTTGATCTGCTTGTCTCTCAACTCATTTACATATCGCGCCCGCATCGTGCTGTAGGAGAGGCCACACACACCATCAACTTCGCCGCGCTCCATGGCGGGCTTAATCTCATTCGTGCCCGGATAGCCGGTGACAAGCTTGATCTTCGCACCGAAGAGGTTCTTGACGAGGTTGGCATTGATGTCGAGATCGGATTCGTGCCCCTCGCCGCCGACAACGAAGGTCTGCTCGAGCATGTCCTGCCAGGTCTTCACGTTGGACCGCGCAGACGAGATGCAGACGCTCACCTCGTCGGTGATGCTGCCAACCCAATTGAACCGCCTGCCGTCAAATTTGCGGTCGGACATGAGCGGCGTCACCGCGACCGTCCTGCCGAACAATCCAACAACGGACCCATCCTTGGGCGCGATGTCGAGGATGTTGAGAGCAGCCGTCATACTCCCCGCGCCTGGCATGTTCTGGACAACAGCCCGCGGATTGCCCGGAAGATGCTTGCCGATGTGGCGCGACAGAAGCCTTGCATAGAGATCGAACCCGCCACCGGCACTGAAGCCGACGATGATCGTGAGGTTGCGCGTCTTGTAGAAACTTGCAACCTCCTCATTCGACGCTGAAGCTGAGGATTGCATGAAGCCCGCAGCGATGAAAGCCGCCACCAATATCCTGAAACCTGAAGACATATGTGCCGTCCCGAAAAGCGATGGATCTGGTCGATGGAGACGTCTGGCGTCAGGCAGCGGCAGGTGCCACCGGACGATAATCTCCCTTGGTCGTACCGCGCAGGAGCAAACGCCGCTCGCTTGCCGAGAAATCCGTGCGCGCGTGATTGGATGAAAGGTTGTCCCAAGCCAGGAAATCGCCCGGCTTCCAGTGATGCTCGTAGATCACAGACGGATCCTCGACGTAGAAAAGCAATTCGTCAAGAAGAGCCCTGCTGTCCTTGTCATTCATGCCCACCACCTGCTTCGTCATGAGGCGATTGACGAACAGGATGCGGCGGCCCGTGACCGGATGGGCAAAGACCATCGGGTGAGATGTCTCCTTCACATTCGAGATGCCCGCAGCCTTTGCATCCGCCTCATAGGTGGAATAATCATAGGATTGCAGCACACGCAGACCCTCGACACGCGTCTTCAGCGCGGCTGGCAGCATGTCATAGGCCTTGAACAGGCTGGCGAAGAGCGTGTTACCGCCAGAGGATGGAATTTCAACCGCATAGAGGAAACTCGATCTGTTGGGGAATTCCTTGAAGCAATTATCACCATGGAAGAGCATCTCCCCGTCGGGCAGCGATCCGATCAGCTTGCCATTCTCGCGGATGTTGGAAACCTTGGTGATATATTGGCTCGTCTCGCGCAAGACGTCGACAGGTCGTCCGCGCTTCTCGAGTGGGCCAATCCATGAGGCAGCCGCACCCAGCGTGTCCTGCGTCAGCGACTGGCCGCGGATCAGCAGGATGCAATTCTCGCTAAAAAGCCGATGAAGCTCCGCCCCCACATCAGGGGGCACCGGCTTTGAAAGATCGACGCCTTGCACGGCGACGCCGATATTCCTTGAAAGCGCTTCTACCTTCAGCATCCCAGCCTCCTGAAACAGATCAGCCTGCGCAACAACGCTCAACTGATATGAGGGCAAAACAGAACAGGACGCTGCGGCGCTGATACAGCCCGCTAAACTCCTGCCATCTCCACCCGCGGCCCGTTCGAGCCTTTAAGGGAGTTTAAGGTCTGCAGGAACCATATGTCTAGCGGCTCAGGGCACTTTATCACCTCAGCGGCGCTACTTTGCTCTGCCCCTCGCACACTGGAGCACCATGATCGACATCAAACACACGATCATCATGGAATTTATTTCAAAAACCCAGTACTGAACATACCTATCAACCAGGACTGATCATATACGACCACATCTGATCGAGAATAGTCACAACAGAGATCAATGCAACAGACCGTTTGACGCAACCCACCTTGCATCAAACGGTCTCAGGAATTGGCGTTTCCTCATTAGATCTACCAACCATAAATATTCCAGGGCGCACACGGCATTCTTGCAGGATAAGTGAATTTGGCCCA
>CAIWVR010000629.1 GCA_903916165.1 uncultured Hyphomicrobiales bacterium
ATGGACGAGGCCGAATTGAAACTGTGTCACCTGTGTCACCCTCTTCCTTGGCCTTACCAGCCGTGGGGTTCGCTATCGAGAATGCCGAGTTCGGCAAGCGTCTTCTCGATGTGCTTGATGCGTTCGGGGCTGGCGGTGGGCAGCGGCGCGCGCGTCGGGCCGACGTTGCGTCCCATGATCTGCATGCCGCCCTTCAGCGACGACGGATATTGATCGCGAAACAGGTGCCAGAGCTGCGACAGCTTGTATTGCAGCTCGCGCGCCCGCGCCCAATTGCCGTTCGCGCAATTGGCGTAAAGATCGTTGACGAGGTTCGGGCAAATCGCGCCAGCCGACGAATAGGAGCCCGCGCCACCGAGGCAGACGGAGGGCAGCAGATATTCAACGCCCGCAATCATCGCGAAGTCCGGCCGCATCGGCAGCGCGACGCGCAGGATCTCGAAGAAGCGCTCGGAGTTGAAGCTCGCATCCTTCATGCCGATGAAGTTCGGCAGCTTCTCAAGCAGGCGCCGCGTGAGGTCAGCGGAAAATTCGACGCCGTCGAGATAGTCGGGCGAATTATAGGCGATCAGCGGCATGTCGAAGGTCGTGCCGAGCTTGACGAAATGATTGTAGATCGACTCGAGCGGATATTTCCAGAAATAGGGCGTGATCGCGATGATCGCATCGGCACCCTGGTCCTGCGCATGGCGCGCCAGTTCATAGGTGTCCTCGACGGCGAGCGCGCTGACATGGATCGAGATTGGCACGCGCTTGTTGACGGTCTTGATCGCAACCTCCGCCAGCGCCTTGCGCTCGGGGATGGTGAGATTATGCGACTCGCCCTTGTGGTGCGGCCAGGAGATGGCGGTCGCGCCGGTGCGGACGTGGAAGTCAACCATTTTCTCAAATGTGGCGAGGTCCGGGCTGAAGTCTTCCTTCAGCGGAGTGATCGGACTCTGCATCACGCCTTTCAGGACAAGCGTCATAGATGTTCCCGCCTTTGTGCTCAGGGCAGCACGGCAGGACGCGGGGCGCGCCTTGCCCCGGACCACTCCTCCCATGCGCCGGTTGACCGGCCGGCCGCTGCGGGCCGTGCTTGTTGCTTGACGATACCCTAGACCCCGCCGCTGGATTTGTCCGCGATGCTGTGCTCGAATGAGTTTCAATGCTAGCGTTCACAATGAGGCACGGATTTGGACCGGCTGCACGGCTTGCTGATGTTTCTTAACGTGGTCGAGACGCGGTCATTTTCCGCCACCGCGCGCGCCATGGGCGTGACGACGTCCGCCGTCAGCGCGACAATCATCCGTCTCGAGCAGAAGCTGGCGGTCCGTCTCCTCAACCGCACGACGCGCAGCGTGTCGTCGACGCCCGAGGGGCAGGAGTTCTATGAGCGCTGCAAGCGCATCGTGGCCGATCTGGAGAGCGCGGAACAGAATGTATCCAAGGCCGGACGCACGCCCAGCGGACAATTGCGCATCGGTCTGCCCTCGGCACTCGGGCGCATGTGGGTGATCCCGCGACTTGCCGAATTCAGCGCCGCCTATCCCGCCATTTCCTTCGAGATCGTGCTCGACGATTTCATCACTGGCCTTGTCGCGGAAGGGCTCGACGCCGCCCTCCAGGTCGGCGACCTGCCAGCCTCGCGCCTCACCACACGCAAGCTGGCGTCTGTCGATTATGTGATCTGCGCCGCGCCCGCCTATCTCGACGCCCATGGCACGCCGCAAAAGCCCGCCGATCTGGCAGCGCATCGGTGCATCGCCTACCGGCGTCCGCGCAACGGGCAGATCCGCCAATGGCGCCTCAAGGGCGCCACGCAGAAGCAACTCATCCATGAGAAGGGCAATATGATTGTCAATTCAGGTGAGGCGCTTGTGTCTGCCGCCACCAGCGGCCTCGGCTTGGTGCAAATTGGCCGTTATTACGTCCAGCCATTGCTGGATTCCGGGGCCCTGATCGAGATCATGCCGGAGCGGCGCGTCCACGCCTATGACATCTCGGTCCTGTTCCAGCAGAACAAGCGGATGACGCCGCGGCTGCGCGCCTTTATCAATTTTCTGGTTGACATATTTGCCCCGCCACCTTGGGATGACGCCAAAATAACAGGCCGCCCGCGCAACCGATAGGCTGCAAGCCGGGCGCGCACAGGGAGGCTGGCGCATGCTCAAGGTTGCGATCATCGGGCTTGGTTGGTGGGGCCAGACACTGGCCCGCGTCATGTCCGGCAGTGCGCAGATCACGCCCGTTCTCGGCATCGATCCGGAGGCCCCCGCCCGCGAGGCCGCCGCGGCGCTTGGCCTGCGCACGGCGACGCGCTTCGAGGATGCGCTCGCCGCGCCAGATGTTGACGCCGTCATTCTCTGTACCCCGCACAAGCAGCATGCAGCGCAGATCATCGCGGCCGCGCGCGCGGGCAAGCATGTGTTTTGCGAGAAGCCGCTGTGCACCGATCCGGCGGAAGCCGAAGGCGCCTTCGCCGCCGTAAAGTCGGCTGGCGTGACGCTGGGCATCGGCCATGAGCGGCGTTTTGAGCCAGCCATCATCGAAATGCGCGAACGCGCAAAGGCTGGCGATTTCGGAACGCTTCTCGCCATTGAGGGCAATTTCAGCCAGGACAAGTTCCTGAACCTTCCTGCCGACAATTGGCGCCTGTCGCCGGTGCATGCACCTGTCGGTCCGCTGTCGGCGACCGGCATTCATCTGGTCGACCTGTCGATCTCGCTGTTTGGCACACCCAGCGAAACCTGGGCACGGCTTTCGACGCGCGCCACGCAGTTTGGCAATGGCGACACGCTGTCGGTCACACTCGGGTTCGAGACTGGCTGCACGGCGTCGATCACCGCAATCCTCACAACGCCCTTCATGGGTCGCTTCGCGCTGTTTGGTTCGAAAGGCTGGATGGAAATTCGCGACCGCACCCATCCCGAACACCCAACCGGCTGGGATGTCACCACGGTCTTGCGCGGTGAGGCCCCGCAGATGCGGTTCGATCCGCCCCATCTGGCCGTGCGCGACAATCTGGAGGCCTTTGCCATCGCAGCCCGGGGTGGCGCGCCCTACCCTGTCACCATGGCCGAAATGGAGGCCAATGTGCGGGCCTTCGCAGCCATCTCGCGCTCGGCGCTGTCGGGACAGATCGAAAAAATTTAACAGCATCCAGACACAAGCAGGACGTCACATGCAGCTCGGCTTTTTCACCATGCCCATTCATCCGCTCGGCAAGGATTGGCGACAATGCCTGCGCGAGGATCGCGAGGCTTTCATTCTGGCCGACGAACTTGGCTATTCCGAAGCCTATGTTGGCGAGCACGTCACCGATCGCGCCGAGAATATCACCTCCTGCATGATCTTCCTGGCGACACTCGCTTCCGCGACGAAGCGCATCCGGCTCGGCACCGGCACGGTCAACATGCCCAATACCCATCCGGCCGCCGTGGCGTCGCAGATCGCCATGCTGGATCATCTGCTCGACGGGCGCCTGATCTTCGGGATCAGCCCGGGCGGGCTTCTGTCGGATGCGGAGGTGTTCGGCAATCTTGGCGCCAACCGCAATGAAATGTTCCTGGAGGCGATCAACAGCGTGCTCGCGCTCTGGGAGACGCCGGCCCCCTATAATCTCGAGGGCAAATACTGGAAAGTCACGACGCAGCAGACGCTGGTGCCCGAGATCGGCCAGGGCTTCATCCCGCAGCCCCTGCAGCGTCCGCACCCGCCTATCGTGGTCACTGCCGTCGCTCCCTTCTCCAAGGGCGTGACGGAAGCCGCCGCGCGCGGGTGGGAGCCGATTTCCGCCAATTTCCTCATGCCGCAATGGGTGAAAAGCCATTGGCCGAAATATGTCGAAGGCTGCGCACGCGCGGGGCGTCCCGCCGATCCGGCCAACTGGCGCGTCGCCAAGAGCATCTTCGTCGCCCGGGATCATGCCACCGCAAAGGCCTATGCAACCGACCCGAACGGCCCCTATCATTTCTATTATAAGTCGCTGTTCACCAAACTCGCCAAGAATGGCCGCATCGAATTGTTCAAGACACATCGCGACCAGCCCGATCACGAGGTGACATTGGACTCGGTTTGCGAGAAGCTGGTCATCTATGGCACGGCGGATGAAGTGGCCGACAAGATCCTGGCGTTGCGCGAGGAGACCGGCGACTTCGGCACCCTGCTTTACGCGGGCAAGGACTGGACGGACCCCAAGCTTGGCCGCGACTCGATGATCCTCATGGCCGAACAGGTCATGCCCAGGATCAATAACCAGATCAAATCCACAGCCTGAGAAAGACTCGCATGGCCCGCCTTCCCTACGCGAAACCCGATACGCCCGAACGCGAGCGCGTTGCCGCGCGCATCGTCACCGAACGCGGGGCGCTGCTGCATCTCTACAGCATGCTGCTGCACAGCGCCCCTGTCGCCGAGGGCTGGCTCGGCTACCTGACCGCCATCCGTCAGAAAAGCACGCTGCCCGGCGACCTGCGCGAGATGGTCATCATGCGTGTCGCCCATCTCAATGGCGCGAGCTACGAGGCCGACCAGCACGCACCCATCGCGCTGCGCGAGGGGATGACCCAGGCGCAGCTCGATGCCTTGCAGGACTGGCGCGAGGCCGACGGATTCTCGCCCATACAGCGCGCCGTGCTCGCCTATACCGACATGATGACAAAGCAGGTGCAGGTCACCGACGAGGTCTTCGACGCCGTGTCGGCGCTGTTTCCGGATGCGCAGATGGTCGAACTGACGGCCACAATCGCCGCCTACAACATGGTCTCGAGATTTCTGGAAGCGCTGCGCATTCACTCGCACGATCGACCAGCAAAAACATAAAAGCCCAAAGAGCCGCAAAGGCCGGGTATTCATGGGAGGAGACAATATATGCGGAACATTTTTCGCACGGCGGCCGCTTTGTGCCTCGGGTTCGTGGCCGCGCAGGCCTCGGCTCAGGACGAGGCGGCTTATTTCAAGGGCAAGACCGTCACCGTCATTGCCGGATCGGGCTCGGGTGGCGGCGTCGATCTCTATGCACGGCTGATAGGACGGCACCTTTCGAAACATATTCCCGGCAATCCGGGCGTGATCGTGCAGAACATGCCAGGTGCCGGCTCGCTCGCCGCAGCACATCATCTCTATTCCGTCGCGCCCAAGGATGGCACGTCCATCGCTGTCGTGCCGGCACCGGCGCTGTTCGATCCGCTGATGGCGGGCGAGGACCTGGCCAAATATGATCCGCGCAAGTTCAACTATCTCGTCAACGCCAATGCCGACACGCTGGTCTGCATCGTGCGCAAGGACGCGCCCGTGAAGACCTATCGCGATCTCTTCGACAAGGAACTGGTCGTCGGCGGAACCGGCCCGGGCAGCGCGCTCTGGTATTATCCGACGATGGAAAAATATGTGCTCGGCGTGAAGTTCAAGGTCGTCGCCGGCTATAAGGGCTCGAACGAATTGAGCCTCGCCCTGCAGCGCAATGAGATCCAGGGTGTCTGCGGCATCTTCTGGTCGAGCGCGCGCCAGCAATATCCCGGATTGATGAGCCCCGATGGCGAGTTCCGCGTCATCGTGCAGCACGACGCGCAATCCATTCCCGCACTGAAGGCTGCGGGCGTGCCGCTGTCGGTGGATTTCGCAAAGACCACGCAACAGAAGGAAGCACTGGAGGCTTTCCTGCTGCAAGGCTCGATCAGCCGTCCCTTCATCGTGCCGCCCGGCGTTGCACCCCAGCGTGTCGCAGCCCTTCGCAAGGCGCTTGCGGCAACGCTGAAAGATCCCGACTTGCAGGCGGAGGCCGCCAGGAGCGGCATGGATATCGAATCCCAGACCGGCGACGAGGTTCAGGCGCTGGTGGAAAAGATCTATCGCACGTCGCCCGAGATCCTCGCCTACCTGCGCAAGGGCGCAACCCAGACCCAATAATAAATCGGGAGCGGCATTGCCGCCCCCGATCATTTTCAGAACGTTCCGGGCTTGTCCGGCGCGATGCGGAAGGTTCGCTTCGCGCCGGAGAACGGGACGTCGTCGGACCGCCGAACATGCCAACTGATCATCGTCGTGCAGATCAATCCCGCATCGAACAGAACCGCCGCAGCGCCATCAAAAATCATCA
>CAIWVR010000630.1 GCA_903916165.1 uncultured Hyphomicrobiales bacterium
AATTTCTCGGTTTCCGGACCTCGGATTTCCGCGGCGATTTCTTTGCCTTCCTGCGTTGCGGTGTCGATCACCACACGGTGAATTTCGTTGTCGATCCCAAACCGCAGCTGCATCACATCGCGTTTGAAGTGAAGGACTGGGGCGAGATCCATCGCGCGGCGGAAACGCTGGCGAAGAACGACATCCGCCTCGTCTGGGGCCCGGGGCGCCACATCATCGGCCACAATGTCGCCTGCTATCATCGCAACCACGACAATGTCCGCGTCGAAATGTTCTGCGAGATGGACCAGATGAAGGACGAGGATCTCGGCTATTTCGAGCCGCGACCGTGGCATCAGGACCGCCCGCAGCGCCCGAAGACCTGGGGACCGGACACGTTGCGCAATTATTGGGGTTTTGGATCCGAGCGCACCTATCCGGGCTATCCGTAATGCCAGCCTCGCCATTGCGAGGAGCGTGAGCTCCGAAGCAATCCATCTGACGGTTGCCGCCCGAAGATGGATTGCTGCGTCGCCTTCGGCTCCTCGCAATGACGAATAAAAAACTCCGGGAGCGAAACATGAACCACATCACACGCCGCACGACGTTCGCCTGCGCCTTCCTTTTTGCAGGCCTGACGCAAGCCTTGGCGCAGACGCCCATCCGCATGATCGGCTTCGGCGGCGCCACCAACCTTCCCGCCTGGGTCGCGCTCGACAAGGGCCTGTTCGAGAAAGAGGGCCTGGCCGTCACGCTCGACAAGACCGCCGGGTCCAAGGACCAGATGGTCGACATCATGGCCGGCAAGTATGAGTTCGTCACCACGGCCTTCGACAACATCGTCGCCTATACGGATGGCGAGGGCGCGGTGAAATTTGACGCCTATGATCTCACGGCCATTCTGGGCGTGCATTCCGGGCTGAACAGCGTTGTGGCGCGGCCCGAGATCAAGACCTACGCGGACCTGCGCGGCAAGACCGTGGCGGTGGATGCCGTCGCCTCGGGCTATGCGACGGTTCTCTATGAGATCCTGAAGCGCAAGGGCCTCACCGACAAGGATTACAAGATCATCGCGGTGGGCGCGACCGACGGGCGCATGGCGGCGCTCGAAGATGGCCGCGCGCAGGTCGGCATCCTGTCGTCGCCGCAGGACATCCAGCTGCAGAAGAAGGGGTTCAACATCCTCGACGATGCGGCGGCCGCGCTGGGCGACTCGCAGGGCTCCGTCTATGCGGTGCGCAAGAGCTGGGCCAAGGGCCATGAAAAGGACGTGCTCGGGCTGATGCGCGCGGTTGTCGCCGGTCAGAACTATGTCTTCGACAACAAGGACGGTGCAGTCGAAGTGCTGATGAAGCGCACGCCTGGCCTGTCGAAGCCCGATGCGGAGGACATCTGGGCACGCCTCACCGGTCCCGGCGGTCTGACCCGCAATGCGGCGCTGAACCTGAAGGGTGTCGATGCGGTGCTCGACCTGCGCCGCGTCTACGGAAACCCTGCCAAGGGCGATGCCTCACGCTATATCGACACGTCCTGGCAGCAGAAAATGTCGGGAAAGTAACACGAATGCGTCCCCTCTCCCGCGCGCGGGAGAGGGGAGATCGCGCCTGAGACCTTGGGCTTGCCAGCAGCGCCCGTGCCCCTCTAAAAAAGAGGGTAGGAATGTCACGAGGGGACCAGATGAAAACCTTTTCCAGAATGGCCCTTGCGGCCGCAGCTTTCTGCGCGCCGTTCACGGGCGTGGCTTCTGCCCAGGAACCGCTGAAGATTGGCATGATCACGACCCTGTCAGGTCCGGGCGGCTATCTCGGTCAGGACATCCGCGATGCTTTCAATCTCGCCATCGAGATGCAGGGTGGCAAGCTCGGCGGCGCGCCGGTCCAGGTGATCGTCGAGGACGATGCGCTGAAGCCCGGTCAGGGCAAGCAGATCGCCGACAAATTCATGAAGACCGACAAAATCAAACTGCTCACCGGCATCGTCTTCTCGAATGTCGCTCTGGCCGTGGTGCCCGACGTGCTGGAAGATGGTGGCATCTACGTCAGCCCCAATGCCGGTCCCTCGAACCTCGCGGGCAAGGATTGCAACGCCAATTATTATGTTGTGTCGTGGCAGAATGACTCGCTGCACGAGAGCGCCGGCGCCAATGCCAACAATCTCGGCTTCAAAAAGGCTTTTATCCTTGCGCCGAACTATCAGGCCGGCAAGGACGCGCTCGAAGGCTTCAAGCGTAGCTTCAAGGGCGAGGTCATCGGTGAGGTGTTCACGCGCCTCGACCAGACCGATTTCGCCGCTGAAATGGCGCAGATTCGCGCCGCCAAGCCCGACATGGTGTTCCAGTTCCATCCGGGCGGAGCGGGCATTGCCTTCATGCGCCAGTACCAGCAGGCGGGCCTGCTCGAAGCGCTTCCCATGGTCGTGCCCTCGCCCTCGATGGACGCCGTCACCCTGAAGGCGATCGGTGAGGCCGCAGTCGGCGTCAATGTGTCGGCCCAGTGGAACGCCGATTTCGACAATGCCGCCAACAAGGCCTTCGTCGATGCGTGGATGAAGAAGTACAATCGCCCGATCACCTATTATGCCAGCCAGGGCTATGACACCGCGCTCGCCATTGGTGCCGCGTTGAAGCAGACTGGCGGCAAGGTGGATGATGTGAAGGCCTTCCGCACAGCCATGCTGAAAGCCGATTTTGCCGCCACGCGCGGGGCTTTCAAGTTCGGCAAGAATCAGCACCCTGTGCAGGACTGGTATTCGCTGCGTGTCGAGAAAGACGCCAGCGGCGTCCCGGTCATCAAGACCAAGGGCAAGATCTCGTCGGATATCGGCGATTTCTACGCCAAGGACTGCAAGCTGTAACCAGTGCGAACACCCTCCCCCTTGCGGGGAGGGCGACTCGGGCGAAGCCCGGGCGGGGTGGGGGTCGACGCATCTCTCAACCGTCATTGCGAGCGCGAGCCGAAGCAATCCAGACGCGCCACGTGGGACCTCTGTATCGCCCCATCGCAGCCGACGGCCGCGATGCGTCGACCCCCACCCCTAGCCCCTCCCCGCAAGGGGGAGGGGAACCACATGCGTCGCTTTCGATGACGCACATGAGGAAAGAATGGCGCTCGTTCTCGAACAGGCTTTGAACGGCGTGCAGCTCGGCGTCATGCTGTTCCTGCTGGCGGCGGGCCTGACTCTCGTGTTCGGCATCATGGGCGTGATCAATCTCGCACATGGCTCGCTCTACATGGTCGGCGCCTATGCCGCCGCCTTCGCCGCAAAGCTCACAGGCTCCTTCCTGCTCGCCATTCCGGCCGGCCTTGCCGCCGCCGCGCTCACCGGCATGGCCATTGAGCTGTTCGTCGTGCGCAAGCTTTATGCGCGCGACCATCTCGACCAGGTGCTGGCGACCTTCGGCCTCATCCTGTTTTTCAACCAGTCCATCATCCTGCTGTTTGGGCGCCAGCCCATGTTCGTGCAGATTCCACCGGCCTTGTCGGGGGCGGTGGACCTCGGCCTGTTCGCCTATCCGGTCTATCGCCTGTGCATCATCGCGGCGGGATTGTTGACCGCGGGCGGGCTGTTCTGGCTCATCCAGCGCACGCGGCTTGGGATGCTGGTGCGCGCGGGCGCGACGCATCGCGACATGGTGCAGGCGCTGGGCGTCGACATCCGCCTGCTCTACACGATTGTCTTCGGGCTGGGCGCGCTGCTGGCAGGGTTTGCCGGGCTGATGGCCGGGCCGCTGCTGTCCGTGCAGGTTGGTATGGGCGAGCAGATCCTCATCCTCACCTTCGTCGTTGTGGTGATCGGCGGGCTGGGTTCGGTCGCGGGCGCCTTCTGGGGCGCGCTGCTGGTCGGCGTGGTCGACACAGGCCTGCGCGCCTTCCTGCCGCAGCTCATGCGCCTCATGATGAACAATTCGGAAGCCGATGCGCTGGCCGCTGGCGTCTCCGCCATGGGCATCTATCTCGTCATGGCCATCGTCCTGCTCGTGCGCCCGAAGGGATTGTTCCCCGGCCATGCGTGATGACAGATCGTCCCATGTCCGGCGCGCGCTTCCCTTCCTGGCGCTGGCGCTGCTTCTCGCGCTGCCGTTTCTCGCGCAAGCCGCAGGACAACCCGCGCTCGTCACGCTGGCGACCCGCATGATGATCTTGGGGCTTGCGGCCAGCGCGCTGAATATCGCGCTTGGGTTCGGCGGGCTCATCAGTCTCGGCCATGCGGCCTTTTATGGTGTCGGTGCCTATGCGGCGGGCATCCTCACGACGCATGCGGCGGCGGGCACATTGTTTTTGGGTTTGATCCCCGGCAGCGATCAATTGCTGACCAATATGGCGGCGGCGCTGCTGGCGAGCGGGCTGGCGGCGGCGCTCATCGGGGCCCTGGCTTTGCGCACGAGTGGCATCCAGTTCATCATGATCACGCTGGCCTTTGCGCAAATGCTGTTCTTTTTTTTCGTGGCGCTGAAAGCCTATGGCGGCGACGATGGCCTGTCACTGCGCCGGCGCAACCAGCTCTTCGGCCTCAACATGCGTGACGACGCGACGTTCTTCTATGTCACGCTGGTCGTCCTGCTGGCGTGGCTTGGCGTCAGCGCGCGCATTCTGCATTCGCGCTTCGGGCTGTTTCTCGGCGGTATCCGCCAGAGCGAGCGCCGGATGCAGGCCATTGGTGTCGACACGTTCCGCACGCGCTGGTTTGCCTTTGTGATTTCTGGCATGGGGGCCGGGCTGGCCGGTGCCATGATGGCCAATCTCGGCCGCTTCGTCAGCCCCGACATGATGCACTGGACCACATCGGGCGAGCTTCTCATCATGAATGTGCTGGGCGGCACGGGCACAATTTTCGGTCCCGTGCTCGGTGCTTTCGCGCTGATCGGTTTCGAGGCTGTGCTGGCGGGCTGGACGGAGCACTGGCAGGTCATTCTCGGACCCCTGCTCGTTGTCATGGTGCTGGTGTTTCGCGGCGGCCTCGCGCGCATCGGGAGGCGCCCGTGAGCGTTCTTCTGGCCACCGATGGACTCGTCAAGAATTACGGAGGTCTGCGCGTCACCGACCATGTGACGCTCGACGTGCGCGCTGGCGAGATCCATGGGCTGATTGGCCCGAACGGCGCAGGCAAGTCGACGCTGATCGGCCAGATCATGGGCGAGATCGTGCCCGATTCCGGGACCATTTCGCTGGAGGGCCATGGGCTCGGCAGCCTGTCGCAGGCTGCGCGTGTGCGGCGCGGATTGGCGCGCACGTTCCAGACGCCTCAAAAGCTGGGCGAATATAGCGCGCAGGACAATGTCGTCGTCGCGCTGCTGGCGCGCGGTGCGGCAGCGCGTGATGCGGGCCTCTATCTGGAGCGCGCTGGCCTGTCCTCGCGTGCAGCTTTGCGTGCGGCGGACCTTTCGCATGGCGAGCGCAAGCAACTCGAACTGGCGATCGCGCTGGCCACCCGCCCGCGCGTGCTGCTGCTCGATGAACCCATGGCGGGGCTGGGCGCGGCCGAGAGCGCGCTCATGATCGACATCCTGCGCGGCCTGCGCGGCGAGGTCGCCATGCTGCTTGTCGAACATGACATGACGGCGGTCTTTGCGCTGGCGGATCGTATTTCGGTGCTGGTCTATGGTGCCATCATCGCCAGCGGCGACGTGGCTTCCATCCAGTCAGATCCGCTTGTGCGCGAGGCTTATCTCGGCGTGGGGGACGCATGAATATGCTCTCGTTGCGCGGGGTGCAAACCTTCTATGGCGTAAGCCAGGCCCTGTTCGACATTTCGCTCGATGTCGGCGCGGGCGAGGTCGTCACGCTCATGGGCCGCAACGGCATGGGCAAGACAACGACGATCCGCACGATCATGGGACTGATGCGCGCACAGGGCGGGCACATCACCTTCAGGGGCGAAGATCTCATCGGCATGGCACCCGATCGGATTGCACGGCTTGGCATCGGTCTGGTGCCCGAGGGCCGCCTGATCTTTCCGACGCTCAATGTGCGCGAAAACCTCGTCGCCACAGCCTCGAACCGGCGCGGGGCTTTCGAACCCTGGTCGCTGGACAAGATCTACGCGCTTTTCCCGCGCCTCGACGAGCGGCAGACGCAGATGGGCGCAACCCTGTCGGGCGGTGAACAGCAGATGCTGGCGATCGGCCGGGCCCTGATGACCAATCCCGACCTCCTCATTCTTGACGAGGCAACTGAAGGACTGGCTCCCGTCATTCGCGCTGAAATCTGGCGCTGCATCGAAACGCTGAAGGCGCGCGGGCAATCGATCCTGATCGTCGATAAAAACATCGCCGTACTGGAGCGCCTCGCCGACCGGCATTATGTCATCGAAAAAGGCCGCACCATCTGGGCCGGAACCAGCGCCGAACTTGCGCGCGACAGGGATGAAGTCCGCAAACATGTCGCATTCTGACTTCACCTTGCGCGCCACATCCGCGCTGTTGGACCCCGCCGACGCCTTGCGCGACGTGCTGTTTTCGCTCGGCGGCACTCTGGCGCAGCAGGGCTGCACGCCAGGCCACATCCTGCGCCTGCGCATCCATGCGCCTGAACCGCAGGCTTTTTCGCTGACACGTCGCGCGATCGATCTGGCCTGGCGGGAGGCCTTCGGCGGATTGCGGCGTCCGGTGTTTTACCATCAGTCGGCGGTTGATCTGGTCATCGAGGCCGATGCGCAGCTGTCTGCGCCAGCTGAGGCAAGGCCCGTCTGGCGTGGCATGACGGTGCCGGAGATCGCGCGGGCCTATTCGCCGCGCAGCCAGGCCAATATGCGCGATGTCTTTGCGACCTGGAATGCTGAGGGCGCGGCGTTTCGCGCCGTGCAGGGCGGTCTCGAGATTGCCTATGGCCCGCAGCGCGACGCCACCTTCGATTTCTATCCGGCACAGCGCCGCGACGCGCCGCTCTGGGTCTTTTTGCATGGCGGCTATTGGCAGGCCTGCACGAAGGACCAGCACGGACAGTTTGCGCAAGGCATGTTGCGGCATGGCTTCGCTGTCGCCAATCTGGACTATAGCCTCGCGCCGGAGATGCCGCTTGCAGAGATCGTCCTGCAGACCAGGCATGGACTGCAATATCTCGCGGCGCAGGCCGATGCGCTCGGTTTCGATCCGGCGCGGATCCATCTGGCCGGCCACAGCGCCGGCGCGCATCTGGCCGCCATGGCTGCAAGCGATCCGCATGGGCCGCCCATTATGTCCGCGCTGCTGCTGTCGGGAGTCTTTGATCTGGAACCGCTGCTGCATCTGCCGATGGGCGCGATGCTCGGGCTCGAGGCACGCAATTGGCGCGGCCTGTCGCCCCTGTTGCGCGAGCGCCCGTGCGCGCGGATCGGGCTGGCGCTGGGCGCTCTCGAGACGGACGAGTTCAAGCGCCAGTCTTTGGAGATGGCGCTGAACTGGAATGCGCCGGCACCGCTTGTCGTGCCCGGCCGGCATCATTTCAGCCTGCTCGAAGATTTGCGTGTCGACGGCCCGCTGCTCGATCTCGCCCTTCGCACTGCAGCGTAAACCAGGGTCCAGCCCAAAGAAAAACTTGGGTCAGGTCGAAGGCGATTGTTTTGGACAAAAGGCCGAGATCCCTCTTAATCTCTATCCCGATAGCAGCCGCGGGCCGGCCGCCGCGAGAGCTTCCGCTCTTGCGACAGGAGCAAAAAGCTCCGGCCTGATTGGCCCCAAGTCCAGGGAGGGATTTCGATCGATGGCCGAGCAATTCGTGGGACGTCTGTCCGAATTTACAGACGGGTCGCGCCAGATCGTGAAGATCGGCAATACGGAAGTTGGCATTTTCCGCCACGAGGGCGAATTCTTCGCCTACAGCAATTACTGCCTGCATCAGGGTGGCCCCGCTTGCGAGGGTCTCACGATTGCCAAGGTCGAGGAATTGCTGCGCGAGGACAAGACCTCGATGGGCCTGTTCTTCTCCGAGAAGGACATGAATTTCGTGTGCCCTTGGCATGGCTACGAATATGACATGAAGACGGGCGAGTGCATCTCGGACCGCAAGTTGAAGCTCAAGCGCTTCGACGTCGTGCAGAAGGGGGAGGACGTCTATGTCGTTGCCTGAGCGCACGACATCGGCGAACAGCGACACCTCCGAGCGCGCCATCACATTGGCGCGTGACATCGATCTCGCCACGCTCAACGGCACGATCGATGCGATTTCGCCACAGGCCATGCATGCGCTTCTAGCCGCGCTGCTCAAGGCCTATGGCGTGAATGTTGAAGCCGGCGACGCCTATCCCGTCCTTGCGGGGCCTGCGTCGGTGTCTGGAACAGATGTCTTGACGATGTGCGGTGCGCTGCTGAAAGCAGCGGATCTGCAGGTCTTCGAACTGGGAATGTGGCAGAGCTGGACCGGCCGTTGAGCCGCGCCTGCCTTTTGGAATTCAGGAGGGACGCATGGATCTGATTGCTGACCGCGGCCGCCGCGTTACCGTCGAAGAGCTGAACACAACGAAGCTCCTCGCGCACGCCGCCGAACAGGCGCGTGAGCGCAAATACGACGATATTCTGATCGTCGATTGCGACGCGCATCATTACGAAAACGAGAATTTCAACGAAATTCTCCCCTTCATCGAAAATGACGTCCTGCGTCAGCTGACCCTGTCGGGCCGCGCCAAGGGCCGCAATTCGATCGTTCCAGGTCAGGTCGGCTATCAGGACATGGGCGGACGCGTCACGCGCTATCCGCTGCGCATGACCGAAAAGACCGAGCCCGGCAGGCTGCGCGACGTGCAGCTCGGCGAGCGCTGGATGGATGCGATGGGCGTCGATTATTCCTGCCTGTTCCCGACCGGCATGTTGAATGTCGGCCTGCATCCGCAGAAGGAAATGGAAGTCGAGCTGTGCTGGGCCTACAATCGCTGGCTCACCGAAGTCGTGCTGCCGGAAAATCACGGCCGCTTCTATACGCAGCTCGCGCTGCCGCTGTCGGATGCCGAAGCCTCGCTGCGCCAGGTCGAGACGTTTGGTGGCCGCAAGGGC
>CAIWVR010000631.1 GCA_903916165.1 uncultured Hyphomicrobiales bacterium
AGATGATTTTCGGGCGCGCGCGGCCAAGACTTTATGAGTCCTTCGGGGCCTTTCATTTCGACATGTTCTCCATCAAATCGTCGGTGCTCAGCTTCCCCTCCGGCCATACGGTCACTGTCTTCGCCACGGCGACCGCGCTCGCCTTCATGGTGCCGCGCGCGGGCAAGGTGCTCATCGCGGTGGCCCTCCTGATCGGCGTCTCGCGCAGTGTCACCGGAGCGCATTATCCCTCAGACGTGATCGCTGGCATGGCGCTGGGCGTTGCCACGAGCATTTTCATGCGCCGGGCCTTTGCCGCGCGGCGCATCGTGTTTCGTTTTCGGCCGGCTGGCATTAAACTGCGTGGTGCCGGACTTGTCTGGCCGGCGCTGCGCCGCGCCATCCCGTTCTGGAGCCCCAAATGACAGTTTTGCCCGGCGTTTCCGTGGTGATCCCGGTGCGCAACGAGGCCGGCAATATCGAGCCGCTCGTCACTGAAATCGAGCAGGCCCTGACGCCGTTGGGTCCGTTTGAGATCCTGTATGTGAATGATGGCTCGACCGATGGCACGGCGCGCGAACTGGCGCGGCTCTCGGCCACGCGGCCCTGGCTGCGCGATGTGCATCATGCGCAATCCTGCGGGCAGTCAGCGGCCGTGCGCACGGGCGTGCGCGCGGCGCGCGCGGGCATCATTATCACGCTCGATGGTGACGGGCAGAATGATCCCTCCTTCATGCCGGCCTTTCTGGCGCGTCTGGCGGAAGCCGGTCCGCGCTGCGGCCTCGTGCAGGGCCAGCGTGTCGGCCGCAAGGACACCGGCTTCAAGCGCGCCCAGTCGCGGATCGCCAACCGCGTGCGTGCGGCCGTTCTCAAAGACGGCACGCGCGACACCGGCTGTGGCTTCAAGTGCTTTCCGAAGGAAGCCTATCTGTCGCTGCCCTATTTCGACGCGCTGCACCGTTTCATGCCGGCGCTGATCCGCCGCGAGGGTCTGGAGATCGCCTATGTGGACGTGGTCGATCGTCCGCGCATGACGGGGGTCTCCAACTACGGGTTCTTCGACAGGCTGTGGGTGGGTATCGTCGATCTCCTGGGCGTCCGCTGGCTGCTCAACAGGCGCAAGCGCGTGCCAATCGTGAAGGAGATGGTCAGGTGATCTTTTCCCTCTCCCATGCGCTTGGCGATTATCTGTATGACGTCTTCGTCGCCCGCTTCGATTTCTGGCTGGCATTCGGCATTGTTGCGCAATTGCTGTTCACCGCCCGCATGGTGGTCCAGTGGATTGCCAGCGAGCAGGCAGGGCGCTCGGTGGTGCCGGTTGCCTTCTGGGTCCTGTCGCTGGTCGGCGGCCTCATGACGCTTGCCTATGGCATCCAGCGCCGCGAGGCGGTGATCATCATGGGGCAGGTGCTCGCGGTGTTCATCTACATCCGCAACATCATGCTCATCCTGAAAAGCGGCACCAAGCAGAGCGAGGCGGGATAGGGGGCGCGTGTGCGGCGCCCGCTTCTCCCATGGGGAGAAGCTGTCTGCGGAGCAGACTGATGAGGGGTTCTCACGTCAGCGGGTGAGCGTGTGTCCCCTCACCCCGGCTCGGGGCTTTGCCCCGAGTCCGCCCTCTCCCGATGGGAGAGGGTCAGGCCGCCGCCTGCAACCGCGCAAAGCCCGCATCCAGATCCGCCTGCAAATCCTCCACATCTTCCAGCCCGATCTGGAACCGCAGACCCGGTCCGCCGGGGTTCCAGGTCGTCGCGGTCCGATATTTCGCGCAGTCGAAGGGGATGACGAGGCTTTCATAGCCGCCCCATGAATAGCCCATGCCGAACAGTTCCAGCCCGTCGATCATGGCCGCCACCGCTGCGTCGGAACAGGGGTGCAAGATGATCGAGAACAGGCCCGAGGCTCCCAGAAAGTCACGCTTCCAGATGTCATGGCCGGGCGCACCGGGCAGGCCCGGATGCAGCACCTGCTTCACCTCAGGCCGCGCGGCAAACCAGCGCGCCATCTCCAGTCCCTGCTTGTGTGCCTCGCGCAGGCGCAGCTCCATGGTGCGCAGGCCGCGCAACGCCAGAAAGACGTCCTCGGGGCCCGCGCACATGGCGAAGGCGTCAAACGTCTGGCGCAGGCGCCGGAACCAGGTCGAATTGGCCGAGACCAGTCCGAGCAAGAGGTCGGAATGGCCGCCGAGATATTTCGTACCGGCCTCGACGGCGAGATCGACGCCGCGCTCATGCGGCGGGAAGAAGAGTGGCGTTGCCCAGGTGTTGTCCATGATGACGCACAGGCCATGCCGGTGCGCGACCTCGGCTATCGCTGGCACGTCCTGCACCTCGAAGGATTGTGACCCCGGTGCCTCGACCAGAATGGTTGTCGTCGTCTCGCGGATCAGGCTTTCGATGCCGCAACCCAGCAGCGGATCGTAATAGGTCGTCTCAACGCCCATACGCGCCAGCACGCTCTCGCAGAAGTGACGGGTCGGGTAATAGGCGCTGTCGGTGACGAGCAGATGGTCGCCGGCCTTGAGGGCCGTCATCAGCGCCAGCGTGATGGCGGCAAGGCCGGTCGGCGCGAGCACGGTTCCGGCCGCGCCGGCGATCTCGCTCCAGGCGTTTTCGAGGGCCTCGGTCGTCGGAGTGCCCTTGGTACCATAGGTAAATCGGGGACTTGGACCCGACAGCGAGGCTGCATCGGGGTAGAGAACCGTCGAGCCACGATAAATCGGTGTGTTGATGAACCCGAATTGTTCATCGGTCTTTCGCCCTGCGGTCACGAGCCTCGTGCGGGATTTCAGGCGCTTGCGTGTTGCGTCGCTCAATTTCGCCATCTGATCCGCCGAAGCTCCCTCACTTGACCGTGGTATAAAACTCGCTTGTGATACGACCTTGACCGCAGCCATGACGCGCCTTCGCCGTCCCGGCCGCCTTGAGTGCCATAATGACTGACAGGTCGCCAGATCGGGAGCCTTTATATGAAACTTTTCGCAGCAGCATTGCTCACAGCCGTTTCGCTCGGCTTTGCCGCCACGGGCGCTCAGGCGCAATCGGGCTTCAAGACACTGGAACAGGTGAAGCAGAAGGGCTTTCTCACCTGTGGCACCAATACCGGGCTCGCGGGCTTCGGCCTGCCCGATGACAAGGGGGCCTGGACCGGTCTCGATGTCGACCTCTGCCGCGGCGTCGCTGCCGCCATTTTCGGCGACGGCACGAAGGTGAAGTTCATCCCGCTGTCCGCGAAGGACCGTTTTACCGCTTTGCAGTCGGGCGAGATCGACGTGCTGTCGCGCAACGGGACGTGGACACAGTCGCGCGAGGCCGAACTCGGGCTGCTCTGGGCTGGCGTGAATTATTATGACGGGCAGGGCTTCATGGTCCGCAAGAAGCTCAACATATCCTCCGCGCTCGAGCTGTCGGGTGCCTCGGTCTGTGTGCAGCAGGGCACCACGACCGAACTCAACATGGCCGATTTCTTCCGCACCAAGGCCATGAAATACGAGGCTGTGGCTTTCCAGAACATCGACGAGGCCGTGAAGGCCTATGACACGGGGCGCTGTGACGCCTATACGACCGATGCGTCGGGCCTCTATTCGTCGCGTCTGAAGCTCGTCAATCCTGACGAACATGCGGTCCTGCCCGAGATCATCTCCAAGGAACCGCTTGGACCGGCCGTGCGCCAGGGGGACGACCCATGGTTCAACCTCGTGCGCTGGACGCATTTTGCCATGATCAATGCGGAAGAACTCGGGATCACCAAGGCGAATGTTGACGAGCAGGTGAAATCCACCAACCCCGAGGTCAGGCGCTTCCTCGGCGTCGAAGGTGATTTCGGCAAGGGACTTGGCCTGACGAAGGATTGGGCCTACCGCATCGTGAAGGCTGTCGGCAATTATGGCGAGGCCTTCAACCGCAATGTTGGCGACGGCTCGCCGCTGAAAATCAAGCGTGGCCTGAACGCGCTCTGGACACAGGGCGGCATCCAATATGCGCCGCCGGTGCGCTGACATATGCACTCTGAGCGGGGCTTCGAGCCCCGCTTTTCTTTTGATCGCTGGCGGGGCTGCATGGGCGGGACGGACAGGCATGACATGACGCGGGGACGGCGATGAGCGACGTGCAAACGCGCCAGCAACCTTCCGTCTCCCTGTTCTATAGTCCACGGGTG
>CAIWVR010000632.1 GCA_903916165.1 uncultured Hyphomicrobiales bacterium
AAGATCCGCATCTGCGCAAGGAATTCGCCGTACGCCTCGCGGCGGAAGGCGTGTCCTCGCGCATGCTGCCGGAATTCTATGCCGACGCCGCCGCTGGCGATGCCGTTGGCAATGTGATGTAAGCTTTCGGGCCTCTGCAGACGACAAGGGCGCGGCCTCACGGCTGCGCCTTTTTTGTGCGCGCCATAAGGGGCATGACTTGCGCTTAATTTGGTATCGCCTTGCGCGGTGCAAGATGGCCATGCATGGCGAGCTCCCAGGGTTCGAATCCCGGTGTGCTGTTGCGGACAGCCAGCAATTTGGCGGCCTCAAAACTGATCTGGAACCGTCCGCAACAGGCAGTCGGCTGCACAGCAGGGTCGACATCATGCGAGGCCGGGTCCGCGCAGCCAAGCAAATCCCCCGGTGTGAAGGCGAGGTAGCGGCAATTGCTGCACGTTCTGGTGTCGGGCGTGGGCTTGTCCGGCGCGCTCATGTTCCACCTGCTGTGATCAGGGCCGAGCATGGCAGGCGGCGGTTGAGAACGGGTTCGCGTGGAAGCGGTTTTTCAGCTGTGCGCAGACATCTTCTGTTAAGCGCAAGCCCCGCGCAGCGGCAGTTCATGCCCGCGCAGCGGCAGCTTATGCCCGCATGCCGGACGCGCTCTCCCCATCCGGCACGCAAACTGCCAGGGGGCTATTGATGGAGTCCGAGCTGAAAGCCCTCATTATCGGGGGCGGCTGGCAGGAGGCGGGCTTCACGCGCGGGCAGCGCCTCGACAGGACGGACCGGCTGATCGCCCGCATCGGCGAAATAGATCCCGACATTGTCGTCATCGACCTCGCCAATCCGCAACGCGACACGCTGGAGCAGATATTTCCCGCCACTTTATATGGTGGACTGTACGGACAAGGGCCTGATCGACGGTTTCTGCCTTGGCAGCCCGTGGAATGCGCTCGCCGTTGACCGCCGCACGGGGGTGATCCTGGCGCTTCCCGCTGATGCCGGACTGCTGCGCAACGGGGCAGGCCCCGCCCCAAGACGCCGCCGCTGGCCTTGCCGTCAAAGTCTTCGATTCGACGCTTTATGACAGACGTTTTTAGGTTTCTTGCGCTGTTGCAAACCGGCGGATGTCGCTCAGGCTGCCCTTCTGCAGACCCCGAAGCAGAACAGCCAGGCTACGGCTGCCCACGAGGCGGCAGGCTGTTTTCAGGTTGCAGCGCTGCCATTTGCGCTCGTGAACCTCGTCCCAGACCAGCAGTTGACGATCGACGATCAGCGGGTAGACGACAACCTTGCGCTTTTTCTTGCGTCCACGGAGCGTGAACATGCCGATGCTCCTGGCGTGCGCCACGCCCACGACCCCGGCTTCCTCGCGCGCCTCGATGGCGGCGACATCATGGGCGGCGACGCCCCGCATGGGGTTCCCCTTGGGAATAATCCAGCGTTTCCCGCCCCGCGACGTGATAAGGCAGATTTCGACTTCGCCATTCGCCTTCAAGATAAGCGGCAAGGCACCGATTTGTTTCAATGGATGACACCCGCTGAATGAATTGGAGCACGCTTTAAAATCGTCGCTGGAAAACTGATTCGATATCAGTTAGCCTATACGCCTCGAAAAATTTCGCTATTTCCCAAAGAAAATATTTTAGGCATGTTGCAAAAATCACCTAATCGCGAAAGCGCGCTGCCAGAAAGCGTCACGATTGAAAACGCCGCGTTCCAGTCGGAGTTTGAAATCAAGTTTTCGACTGACGACGCGGGCCTTCGTCGCGTGCTGGCCTTCGCACCCCTGCGTGGCTGCGCGCCATCACGCGCCCGCACGCTCACCACCCATTATTTCGACACGGAAGATGGTCGGTTGCTGAGGCGGGGCATCAGCCTGCGCTTGCGCGTGCCCATGCGCGGCGAGTCCGTCATGACCTTCAAGGCACCGGCGCGCGGTGGGCGTTCTTTTCTGGAGCGCCTTGAGGTCGCGCGGCCTGCGCCAGAGGGACGCTTCGACCTCCATGCCTTTGATGAGACGACGCGCGCCATGATCGAGGACGCGACGGGCGGCCTCGATCTGGTCGAGCGCTACAGCACAGTTTTCAAGCGTCGTCTCCTCACATTGAACATGGGACGAAGTGAAATCGAGATTGCGCTGGATGCGGGCCATTTCCTGATTGGCCAGGTGCGGGCACCGCTTTTTGAAGTCGAGTTCGAACTGAAGGCGGGAGAGCGCGCGGACGCCATTGACCTGGCGCGCCGTGTTGGCCTTGATGCCGGTCTCCGTCTTGAAACGGTCAGCAAGTCGCAACGCTGCGCCCTGATGGCAGGTTTGCACGTGCCACAATCCTATAGCCCGCCGGGCGAGGCTATTCACGACGGCTTGTCGCTCGATACGATGATCGTGCAGATTCTTTCGGATTGTCTTCGGCATTTTGTGGCGCATATTCAGCCATTTCGTGACGAGCAATCGCCAAGGTCCGTTCATCAGATGCGCGTTGCGCTGCGCCGGATGCGGGCCGTTCTGAAGACATTTGCGCGGTCTGTCCCGGAGGCCAGCTTCCGCGCCTTTGCCGATCGGGCGCGCGATATCGCCAAGGGCCTCGGCCCCGCGCGTGACTGCGACGCATTTCGACAATTGGCGTTCGAGGAAGCGCTGGCGCACCCCCGTCATCCTGACGATGTCGCGAATCTGAACATGGCGCTGGCGGCCGAGCGGACGCGTGCCTATGAGGCGGCCTCCGCCCTGCTCGAATCGCCGACGGTCCTGACCTTCATTCTCGATCTGCAAGCCTATGTCAGCCGGCGTGGCTGGCGGGGTGAGGCGACGGATGCGCGTTTTCTTGAATTCTCGCTTCCAGCGGCGCCATTCGCCCGTCAGGCGCTCGACGCCCTGCTGCGCAAGGCGCGCAAGAACGGCAAAAATCTCCTGACGCGCACCGACGAGGAGCGTCATGAATTGCGGATCGTCCTGAAAAGCCTCCGCTATAATTGCGACTTCTTCGCCGGCATTTTTGCCGCCCCCAAACAGGCGAAGACCTTTATCTCGTCCCTCGGGCGTTTGCAGGACTTGCTGGGCTCCTTCAACGATCTGGCGGGAGCCGAGGCCATGATGGACCGTCTGGCGCGCACGGGGCCGGCCTTTCCGCGGGCGGCCGGGTTCATCTTGGGCTGGTATGCTTGCCAGGGTGACCAGGCCGACCGGCAAATCGCGAGCGCGTGGCGGGATCTCAAGCAGACCGAGCCATTCTGGACCTGATTGGCGGCGGCCGCATCAAAAGTGCTTCACGAGACCTTCACAAAAGCGCGCAAAGGTCAGACTCCCAAGCGTGATGAAGGGTTTCCCATGAGCGGCCATGACCAGTCCAATGCGAAAAATCTTGCTGACAGCATGCGCCACGACTTGATCGATGGCCTCGATGAAGAGCTCGAAATGGAGTTCGACGATGAGCGCCTGAGCGCTCTCGTCGACCGTGATGCGCCCGTCGACGACGCCACGATGGACCTTCCGCGCGTCACCTATTTCCGTGAATTGCTCGATCTGCAGCGGGAGCTGGTCAAGCTGCAGGACTGGGTCGTGCACAAGGGCCTGAAAGTTGTTGTTTTGTTCGAGGGTCGCGATGCCGCTGGCAAGGGTGGTGTCATCAAGCGCATCACCCAGCGCCTCAATCCGCGCACCTGCCGCGTCGTCGCGCTGCCCGCGCCCAATGACCGCGAACGGACGCAGTGGTATTTTCAGCGTTATGTCAACCACTTGCCCGCAGCGGGTGAAATCGTGCTGTTCGACCGCAGCTGGTACAACCGGGCCGGTGTCGAGCGCGTCATGGGCTTCTGCTCGGAAGACCAGGTCAAGGAGTTCTTCAACGACGTTCCGGAGTTCGAGAAAATGCTCGTCCGTTCGGGTGTGGTGCTCCTGAAATATTGGTTCTCGATCACGGACGAGGAACAGCAGGCCCGCTTCATGATGCGCATCCACGATCCGCTGAAGCAATGGAAGCTGAGCCCGATGGATCTGCAGTCGCGCAGCCGGTGGGAATCCTACACCAAGGCAAAGGAAGACATGCTGCGCGCCACCCATATCGACGTGGCCCCCTGGTGGATTGTCGATGCCGTGGACAAGAAGCGCGCCCGGTTGAACTGCATCCACCATCTGCTCAGCCAGATTCCTTATGGCAGCGTTCCGCATACGATGCCGATCCTGCCGCCGCGCGAGCATCACCCCGATTATGCCCGCGGCGATCTGCCGGAAGAGCTCTATGTGCCGTCTGTTTACTGAACGACTCTGACCAGAGATCCGCCTTGAATTTGAAAACACGGGCGCTTCGTTTGGCATCTGCAAGACGCAGACCCGTGCCTTTTTAACCCGGGCCGCCGCCTGCGCCGCCAGCGGCATCAACGGCGCGCATATCGTGGCGCGCCTCAAGCGCGACAGTCAGGCGATTTCGGTCACGCAGGACTACAAGGACATGCTGGAATAGATCGCCTGATTGAAAGTCACGCGCCAATGCAGGATGGTTGGGCTTGCAACAGGAGACGGCCATGACTGACGGTAACATGACCGACGACAGCCAGCCCCGGTGGAAGCACGACGGCGTGCGCGTGATCTCAGCCGGTGCGCTGGATGGTGGTTCCGCGCCGCAGACGTCCGGCATGGACCGCAAGGCGGCGATCGATTTCGCGCGCGCTGGCGCGCAGAAACTCTGGGCCGGGACGGTGACGATCCATGCCGGCGCCAAGACTGGCGCGCATCATCACGGGCCTCTGGAAAGCGTGATCTATGTCGTGAAGGGCCGGGCGCGGATGCGCTGGGGCGAGCGTCTGGAATTCACCGCAGAGGCGGGGCCGGGCGATTTCATCTTCGTGCCGCCCTATGTGCCCCATCAGGAGATCAACGCGCTGGCGGATGAGGCGCTCGAATGCGTGCTGGTGCGCTCGGACGGGCAGGCGACGGTGGTCAATCTGGATATTGAAGCGGCGGAGGTGCCGTCCGAGGTTGTGTGGCTCGATCCGATTCATTGTTGATCGTCATTGCGAGCGCAGCGAAGCTATCCAGAGGCCGCACGTGAGGCATGGATTGCCAGGTCGCTGCGTGCCTCGCAATGACGACGGTGTGAATCAGACCGCCAGCAGGTCCCAGTCCTTCTCGACCGCGCCGCCGACGAGCGCCTTGCGGATGTAATAGTTCCACATTTTGGCGACATGATGCGGGCGGTCCTCAAGCTTGAGAATCGTCTCGATCTCCGCGTCGCTCAGGGGCTTTGGCGTGGCGCCGGCATTCAGCACCTGCATCTGGGCCTGTGCATTTTCCTGAAAATGCACGGAGTCCGACAGCAGTGCGGGCAGCGATTCCGCGACCAGCAGCAGGCCATGCGCACGCATGAGCGCGACATGGTGCGGACCCAGCGTCGCGGCGAGATCGCGGCCCTGTTGCGGGTGCTTGATGTGGCTCGGATCGGGATGGGTCGGGATGCCGCTCTTCCAGCGCGTCGCACGCGCCCGCATCGGCAGCATCTGCACGCCTTCCATCATGGTGAAGGCAATGGCGAGATCCATATGGCTGTGCAATGTCGCGTTCACGTCGGGGCGCGCGCGCATGGCCTCGATATGGATCGAGGTTTCCGACGGCGGCTTGCCGTCACCGTCGATCACCTTGCCGTCAAAATCCACGGTGAGAATACGGTCGGGCGACAGTTCCGCGCGGCTGTCGGAGCGCCGCTGCACCATCAGCGCGTCCTGTCCCGGCACGCGCACGGCGACATGGCCGCTGTACTGCAGGATGTTCATCTCTTCCAGAATGCGCGTGACGGCGCAGACTTCCGCGGCGAGGCGGGCCTTGTCATTGGTCAGTCCTGCGGATGCGGGCATGTCGTCTCTCTTTTTCTTGGTTGGTATGAGGCAGGCAGAACAAAACCGCCGGCCTTGCGGGCCGGCGGTTCAACGAGACTTTTAGACGATGATCTTGGTCGCCGTGCTCGCCGGGAAGAGGTCTTCCGGCTTGACGTGCTTGTGGGCAATGCCCTGCTGGTAGGTGTAGAGCAGCATCTGTTCCCAGGTGGCGCGGTTTTCGTCGACGCCGAAGGGGTAGGTATCGCCCATCATGTCGCGCATGCGGCGTGCATAGGTCGGCAGCCAGGGCAGCGGATAGCGCGACACGGCCGGATCGAACAGGCGCTCGATGGAGCGGTTCTTCGACTCGACGAAGGCGTTATAGAGGTTGCGCGGCACCCACGGGTTCTCATCGACGATGCTCTTCTTCATCGCGATGATGTGCATGATCGGCCAGACCTTGGTCCTGGCGTAATAATCCTCTTCCATCTCGAGATATTCCGGGAAGAGGCGCACGACATTCGGGTCGCCTTCGAGGAAGCAGGTCGGCGGACGCGCGATGATGGCGCAGTCGATCTCGCCCGATGCCAGCATGTCCGACAGCGACTTGTCGCCGACGCGCGTCAGCTTGAGGCCCTCGGGGAGGTTGAGCTCGACCTTCTCGATGCGGCCGGGCGAATTGGCGCCGGCCTGGTACCAATGCACATCCGTCAGCTTGACGCCGCAATCATTGTGCATCCAGCCGCGCATGTAGACGGCGGCCGAATGCGCCCATTCCGGCGAACCGACGCGCTTGCCCTTGAGGTCGCCGATTGTCTTGATGTTGGAATTCTTGTTCACATAGAAGGACGAGAAGCGGAACAGGCGCGAGCAGACGACCGGCAGGCCGACGATGTCGCAATCGTCACGTGTGATCTGGGTCGAGAATTTCGCGAAAGAGAGTTCGCTGACGTCGAACTCGCGGTTGAAGGTCTGGCGCGCGAAAATCTCGTGGTGTCCCAGCGTCAACCAATTGTGGTCGATGCCTTCGGCCTTGACGAGGCCCATGCGGAAATCGCGGAAATGGTCATAGTCGGTCGTGGCGATCGAGAGTTTCAGCTGGCTCATGGGCGTCCCCCTGTCGTTTCGTTCTTGCGTCATCCGGAAGCGTGACGGCTGCCGGGCGTCGAGACCTGATACATCATTGCCGCCGCCGGGGGAATATCGGCCCTGGTCCGCGTTGCGGCCCGGGCGCTCCGGCTTTATGGTCGCTTAAACAGCGCATGAAGGAATAGCGGATGCTCAGGTGGTCGATTGCGACGGTCTCCATGGGCGGCACGTTGGAAGCCAAGCTCGCGGCGGTCGCCCGCGCGGGCTTCCGGGCCGTCGAGATTTTCGAGAACGATCTGACGTTTTTCTCCGGCAAGCCGCGCGACGTGCGCCAGCGCGCTGAAGATTTGGGGCTGGAGATCATCGGCCTGCAGCCATTGCGCGATTTCGAGGCCATGCCCGAGCCGCTGCGGACCCGCAATTTCGACCGCGCCGAGCGCAAGTTCGACCTGATGGAGGAGCTTGGCACGCGCTTTCTGGGCATGTGTTCCTCGGTCTCCGAGGACACGGCCGACGACAGGGACCGCGCCGCCGCCGATCTGGCGGAGCTGGCCGACCGCGCCGCGCGCCGGGGCTTCCGGCTCGGCTATGAGGCGCTGGCCTGGGGGCGCTACGTCAAGGACTGGATGCAGGCCTATGAGCTGGTCTGCCTCGCCGACCGGCCCAATCTCGGCATTGTGCTCG
>CAIWVR010000633.1 GCA_903916165.1 uncultured Hyphomicrobiales bacterium
CGCGCCACGCCACCCATTCGAAAGAATCTTAGCGAAAAGGAAGCGGCGATCAAAACCATCGCGACAAGAAGCAGGGGGCGGGCGAGAAGGACCTGATACTTGAGCCTGTAAGCTGTCGCATCGAGGCCGGCCGCCTCGGTTCTGCGGCTGACCTCCGGCAGCGACCAGAACGGGACGGCATCGGCCGTGACGAACTTCTGTCTGATCTGGTCCGCCGACAGAAAGGTGGGCAGCAGATAGCGCTCCAGTGTGTGTGGTTCGACGCCTGGTCTGGTGACACGTGCGTTCTCCAGAACCCAGACGCCGGCCTCCAGATGGGCAAGGCTGGCATCGAGGCGCTCAACGAACCGGTTCTCCAGATCAAAGACGAAGGCCGACACGCTGCCGAGCTTGCTGCCGCCATCGCTCGATTGCTCGGCGCGCAGGATCGACTGGCCCCGGGCACTGCGTTGGCGAATCCAGAGGCTGCTGTCGCTGGCAGAGGCACCGGCATGTCCAAACAGGCCCAGCTCGATGGCATCGGCGCGCTGCTTCATCAGTGCTGCCATCGGGTTATAGACACCGACAGAGAACACTCCGATCAGCAGCACGATGACGATGGGCGGGGTCAGGAATTGCCAGACGGACACGCCGGCGGCCCGGGCCACGACGAGCTCTAGCTTTCGCGTCAGCCCGATGAAGGCGAGCATGGCACCTCCGAGCGTGGCAAAGGGCAGCACCTGTTCGGTCACGGTGGGAACCCGCAGCAGCGTCAGCGCGGCAATGCCTGCCGTGGAGATCGACTTGACGTCGCCCGCCTTGCGCAGCATTTCCACAAAATCGATCAGATAGATGAGCACGAAAATCGTCGCGAAGACGGCGAGAATCGAACGCGTGAAACGTCCTGCCAGATACAGGCCGAGGGTGCGCCCGATCATGCCGGGCTCCGGCGATGCCGGGCGCCGTTGCGGCGAACAGCACCCTGTCGTGTGGCCATGAGCCGCGGCGCGTTGGGAACGACGACATACATCAGGGCGAGGACAAAGGCCGCCAGCGGCAGACCATAGCTGATCCAGATCGCGCTTTCCGAACGCACCAGCATGGCCGATGTGCCAAAGCCCGCGATTCGCAGCGAGAGGGCGATGCCAATGGCGACGGCAATGGCGACGCCGCGTCCCTGTCTGGTGGTCTTGGGCTGATGCAGCGCGGCGAAGGCAATCATCGTGAATACAAGAGCAAAGAGCGGATTCAGGAAACGTTCATGCAATTCCTGCCGGAAGCGACCGGGGTTGGCCCGCACCCAAGGTTCGTCCGGATCGCGCCGCAGCAGTTCCAGCGTCGTGCGTTCGCGCGGCCGTAAAGGCCCGGAATCTTCGGGACTGAACTGGGCGAGGTCGATGGCATAGCGCTCGAAGACGATGATGGCAGGGTCGAGCGAATCGTCTGCCTGACGCTGGATGCTGCCCTTTTCGAGCACGAGGTAGTTTTGCGCTCCCAGCTCGATGGTGCGACCGGCTTCGGCAATGTAGGTCTGGGTCTTGCCAGATTCGCGGCGGTCCTGGATGAACAGGCCTCGCATGTCGCCATTGGGCGCGCGCTCGCGGTAATGGAAAACAAAACCATTATCGAGATAGACAAACTGCCCCTCCTTGATCACGCGGGTCAGCATGTCGGCGCGTATCCTGGTCAGCTGCGTGGTGATCTCGCGGAAGCTTGCGGGCATGGCCCAGAGCGAGGTTGCCGCGACCAGCCCCGTCCCGAAAATCGCGAGGAAAGCGAAGGGCGTCAGCAGCCGCAACCCCGACATGCCGGTGGCGCACATCACCACAAGCTCGCTGTCGCCGTTCAGCTTGTTGAGCGTGAACAGCACCGCGATGAAAATGGCTATCGGGGCGATCACCATCACGAGCGAGGGAATGGTGAGGCCCGTCACGGCCAGGAAGATCCACAGCGTCTGTCCCTTGGTCGCCATCAGGTCGACCTGACGCAGCGCGATCGCCAGCCAGACCACGCCCGTGAGCAAGCCGAGGCCCGTCAGGAAAGCTCCCAACGTCGTCCGAAACACATATCGCTCGAAAATCGACATTAACGACCGTTGAAGCCTTGTGAGACCTGACGCGACTCAGCACCGCAAAATCATGGTTGCCCATTCAAATCGCTAAACATTCACGGTCGTCCAAGCAAGCGCCCCTGCCTGGAACAGCGGGCGGCCTCCAAACACGAAAGCCAAGCGTTGCCATGATGACACTGTCAGGCGCTCTCACGACATTTTCAGCCCGACCATGTAAATGTCTGCATTCTGGCTGCTGATCTTGCTTGCAAAGTGCGCGTGGCGCATGGCACTCCGGGTGTGACATGATGCGGTGCTGCCGCCCAGTTCCGGATGGCGGCCCGCACCTGCGCGAGGAAACTATGGCCGAGACAGTCCAGATTGATTTCACCGCCCTGAAAGATGCCGGGACTGCCCCCAAGGGGCGCGGTGCCAAGTCATCGGGCGGCACCCTTGTCGTGCTCGCCGGAGCGGATCTCGCCATGTCCGAAGCGACAAGGATAATCCTTGGCGAGGCGGCGGACCTCGTCCAGCGCGCCGCCACGACTGCGAAGTTCAAGGGCATGAGCGGTTCGGCGCTCGACATTCTGGCCCCCGCCGGGCTCGCCTTCGACCGCCTGATGGTGATCGGGACCGCGAAAAAGCCGGCCAAGGATGCCCCTCCTGCAGAGCCCGATTATGTGTCTCTGGGCGGCGCGATCATGGGGCGGATTGGCGGCTTTGCCCGCGTGACCGTGGTGTTTGATCTGCCCGAGTCACCCGACGCGATGGGCGAGGCTGCGGCGGATGCCATGCTCGGCCTGCGCCTGCGCGCCTACAAGTTTGACCTCTACAAGACCAAGAAAAGCGATGATGACGACAAGGCGGATGTGAAGAGCGTGATCTCGCTCGCGGTCGCCGATCCGGCCGCCGCAAAGCGCGCCGCCAGGCATCGTGATGCCCTCGCCGAGGGCGTCACCATCGCCCGCACGCTCGTCAATGAGCCGCCGAACGTGCTCTTCCCGGCGGCCTTCGCCGACCGCGCCAAGGAGTTGCAGAAGCTTGGCGTCGAGGTTGAGGTGCTGGGCGAGAAGGAACTCGGCAAACTCGGTCTGCGTGCGCTGCTTGCCGTCGGACAGGGCTCCGACTTCGAGAGCAAGGTCGTCATCATGCGCTGGAACGGTGCCAAGGCCGCCAAGGGCGACAAGGCCCGTCCTGTGGCCTTCCTCGGCAAGGGCGTGTGCTTCGACTCGGGCGGCATATCGATCAAGCCGGCTGGCAGCATGGAAGATATGAAGGGCGATATGGCGGGCGCGGCCTGCGTGGTTGGCCTGATGCATGCCCTGGCAAGCCGCAAGGCGAAGGTCAATGCCATCGGTGCCATCGGTCTTGTCGAGAACATGCCCGACGGCAAGGCGCAGCGTCCCGGCGACATTGTAAAGTCCTTGTCGGGCCAGACCATTGAAATCATAAACACCGATGCGGAGGGCCGTCTCGTCCTGTGCGATGTGCTCTGGTATGTGCAGGACAAGTACAAGCCGAAGTTCATGGTTGATCTGGCGACGCTCACGGGTGCCATTCTCGTGGCGCTCGGCACCGAATATGCGGGCCTGTTTTCCAATAATGACGAATTGTCGGGTCGGCTGACGAAAGCCGGAGAGGACACCGGCGAAAAGGTCTGGCGCATGCCGCTTGGCCCCAATTACGACAAGCTGCTCGAGTCACGATTTGCGGACATGAAGCATGTGGGCGGGCGCCATGCGGGCTCGATCACGGCGGCGCAATTCCTGCAGCGTTTCGTCAACAACACACCTTGGGCGCATCTCGACATTGCCGGCACCGGCATGTCGTCGCCCGCCAGCGACATCAACCAGAGCTGGGGTTCAGGCTGGGGCGTGCGCTTGCTCGATCGACTGGTTGCGGATCACTACGAAGGCTGAACCTTCCATCAGAGGCTGTAGGTCACCATGAAAAACTTGGCTGCGGCGAGCGGTTTCCTGCTTCTTTCGACACTTGCGGCCTTTGCGCAATCGGGGCGTCCGCCCAGTTGCGGCATGTTCCAGTCGACCTTCATTCGCGAGACGAATGAGGTCAGCGCGGCCTTCGTGCGTCCGCTCGTGGTGTCGCGCAATGCGTCGCGGAGCGACTTCTTCGACCTCGTCACCAACGTCCGCATCGATGGCCTGCTGGAATGCCAGGGCGATGCTCTGGTGCGTTTCGAGGTGAAGATCGGCCTGCCGACGGATGCCGCGACGATGGCGAAGTTCGAGCAGGTCCAGACAGCGGCCGTGCGGGCAGGGCTTGGCTGGGTACCGGCGCGTGCCAGCACGGCCGTGGCCAAGATGAGCCGTGAGGCGGAGGAATATCTGCGCGCCTCCAGGCAGCGTGGCGATCATGTGGTGGCCGGCAAGACCGAATATCATGAGGGCGGTGCCGATCTTGGCATGATCTGGACGGCAAGCGACCGCACGCTGGTCATCGTCGGTTCGGGACTCTGACATGAGCGAGGACAAGCCGGTCGAGATCTTCTTTTATCAGCTCATGTCGAAGCCACTCGAAAAGGCGCTGCCGCAATTGCTCGAGCGGTCCGTCGAGCGCGGCTGGAACGTCGTCTTGCAGACGCGCACGCAGGAGAAATGCGTCGCCCTGAACGAACTTTTGTGGACCTATTCGGACGAAGGCTTCCTGCCGCATGGCATGGCGCAGGATGGCGACCCGGAATTCCAGCCGATCTACCTCACGTTCGGTCCTGAAAATCCGAATGGCGCACAGGTGCGTTTCTTCGTGGAAAGCGCGCAGATTGCGCCGTCCATTGCCGCCCGTGAAGAGCCCTATGAGCGACTGGTGATCATGTTTGACGGCAATAATGAAGCAGAGCTCACCGATGCGCGGGTGCAGTGGAAGGCGTTGAAAGACAGCGGTGCGACGCTCGCCTATTACCAGCAGACCGAAGAAGGGCGCTGGGAGAAAAAGGCGTGATGTCTGTCGACGAAGCCGTTTTACAGGCCCGCTTCGTCGATCGGGGGATGGCCTGAAGGTCCGGCGTGGCCGATCAACGCCCGTGTTGCAGACGGATCATTCGGGCGCTGTCGCATCCTCGGCCTTCCAGCGCTTGACCATCTTCGCGTCGATGTCGAACAGGTCCAGCATCCGCCCCACCGTATGATCGATGATGTCGTCGAGGGTCTGCGGGCGATTGTAGAAGGCTGGCATGATCGGTGCGATCACCGCGCCCATTTCCGACAATTGTGTCATCGTGCGCAAATGGCCCGTATGCAACGGCGTCTCGCGGATGGCGAGCACAAGGCGGCGGCGGTCCTTCAGCACGACATCGGCGGCGCGGCTCATCAGCGAACCGGTAACGCCGGTGCAGATCTCGCTCATCGTGCGCACCGAGCAGGGGATGATGACCATGCCCATTGTCTTGTACGAACCTGAGGAAATGTTGGCCCCGATGTCGCTCATCGGATGATATTCGGTCGCGAGGTCGCGCAGATCCTTCGGCTTCAGGTCGGTCTCGTAGACAAGCGTCATTTCCGCCGCCTTCGACACGATCAGATGTGTCTCGATCTCGAGCCTCTTGAGCGTCTCGAGCATGCGCAGGCCGAAGACGATCCCGGAGGCGCCGCTGATGCCCACGATCAGGCGCTTACGTTGCACGTCACTGCCTGCTTTGTTCACTTGGTCGCCCCTTTGACTTCCGTTTGGCCCGCAGCGTCCAGGAGGACGGCAAGCGCGTCTGCGTCGAATGTTGCGCCAAGATGGCGCTGATAGGCCTCCACATTGTGCGTGCAGGCCCTGACAAGGTCGGCTTCAGCGAGGCCGGTCGTTGCTGCAGGGAAAGCTACGAAAAGCGCCTCCTGCTGGATCCGTTCGGCTTCAAGTTCCGCGGCCTTGACGTTTTTGCGCAGGTGATCGACCGCAGGGCCCCCGAAATCTGCCGGGGGCTCCTTCAGCGCGCGCCGCGCCGTGCGCAGGACAACGACGACCTCCGCCCGCCAGGGTTCAATGGTGCCAGCGATGGCACCCGCCGTCTGTGCCGCGATCATGCGGCCGCTGCGGCCGAGAAACAGGCAGAACAGCACGACATTGACGTCGGCACCGCCGCGATCCTGCAGGGTGAGGCAGGCCGGCGGCACGCCCGCACGGCCATAGACCGCCAGCGAGAAGGTCCAGAACGGCGAGGGAACACCCTTGTATACGTCGATTTGCGGCATGATGGCTCCGGGTCCATACAGGCCGATAACACGCACTTTTTATTGGGGCAATGCGCGGCGAGTGTCTAGGCTCATCCGCTCTGTCCGGGTTGGGCCTACGACTAAAGGCAGGGTCTCCAATCGCCCCGGTTTCCAGCACGATAGTGGCCGGTCACGAAAAAGCGGGCTATGAGCGCCGCCATGAGTATTTGCAGGGAGGTTTTGATGCATCGCAGGTTCCTATTGGCTGCTACGGCGGCTGTCGCGCTGGGCGCGGCCTTCGTCCAGCCCGTTTCGGCTGCGGACTTCAAGGGCAAGACCATCACCATGGTCATTCCGTTCGGCGTCGGCGGCGGCTCTGACGTGTGGGGCCGCTTCAATGCGCAGCTCCTGCAGAAGCACCTGCCGGGTGTCCCGGGTGTCGTGGTGAAGAATCAGCCGGGCGGTGGCTCCATTTCGGGTGCCAATCTGTTCGCTGCGACTGCCAAGCCCGACGGGCTCACCATTCTGGGCACTTCGGGTTCGACGCAGTTCCCCTATCTGCTGGGCGAAGCGCATGTGAAGTTTGACTATAAGGACTGGATCCCGGTCCTCGCCGCACCGACGGGCGGCGTCGCCTATATTTCCTCGAAGATGGGCGTGACGGGCCTGAAGGATCTCGACAAGCTCAAGGGCAAGAAGCTGCATTACGCGTCGCAGGGCCTGACCTCGCTTGATCTCGTGCCGCTTCTGGGCTTCCGCCTGATGGGCCTCGACGTACAGCACGTCGTCGGCTTCCCGGGCCGCGGCGAAGGCCGTCTCGCCTTCGAGCGCGGCGAGGCGAACATCGATTACCAGACGACCTCGGCCTATCTGCGCTCATCGGCACCGATGGTGAAGAATGGCGAGGCGGTCGCGCTGTTCTCGTGGGGCATTCTCGACAAGGACGGCAAGCTGGCACGCGATCCGAACTTCTCCGACCTGCCGCATTTCGAGGAAGCCTATGAGATCGTCTTCGGCAAGAAGCCATCGGGACTCGAATGGGAAGCGATGCGCGCCTTCCTCGTCGCGGGTTTCCCCGCGCAGAAGCTGCTCGTCCTGCCCAAGGGTACACCCGCTGACATTGTCGAGACCTACCGCCAGGCGGTCCGCGATCTCGTGAAGGATCCGGAATATCTGCAGAAGCGCGACGAGCTGATCGGCGAATATGATGAAGTCACCGACAAGGCTGGCGAAGATCTCTACAAGGCGGCAACAACCATCTCGCCGGACGCGCGCAACTGGGTCCGCGATTATCTGTCGAAGAACTACGACGTGAAGTTTACCGCCCAGTAAGGGCAGGTGGCGTCAACGAAAAGGGGCACCTGTGAGGGTGCCCCTGTTTTTAATACTTCGTAAAGCGGGCCGCCCCCATGAGTTTCTCAAACACCAATAAGGACTTGAGCAGATGCGCTTCCCCATAAACGACGAGGACGCGATCATACTGCTGAAGCAGGCGGCCGATTTGAATGTCGATGGAGTGCTCCCTGACCTCGCCAGTCATCGCGGCCAGTCGCTGAAACCAGGTCGCATTTGAAGTGGCGAGCGGAGACAAGTCATTCGACGTCATCGCGACAGGCGAGGCACCGCCACGAGCATTGTGGCGCGCGAACCAGTCCCTGAATTCAGACGGTGTGAGCCGCGCGTGTTTGGGTATGTTTTTTACCCCGTAATAACGCCAGCGATCCACGAACTCCTCAATGCGAGCGTCCAGTAATCGATCATTGATATTGTCGCGCTGCACCCAGTATGGAATGTTGCGAAGAATGGTGAAGGCGGTCACGTCGCGTTCCGTGTAACCTCGAGCCTCAAGGAAATCATATATTTCCAGCATGCCGGGTTCGGCTCCGACGAACGGCACATTGGCCTTCATTGCCATGTGCGCCGCCAGAATTGGTTCTCCTGCTTTGCGAAAACCATCAGCTTCTTCCCGCAGCGTCAGATCCTGGTAAAACTTGGGTGACAGACCAAAACCGGCTTCCAGTCCTTCGATCACGACGATCTGCGGAGACAATGCCAAGAAAGCAAGCCGAACAGATTTGACGGTTTCATGATCTGGACCCTGCCCATGTGCTGCCGCGACATAGACCAACGACTTCTCGCCTTTCGTGAAATTTGCGAGGAAGGGCGCGCGGTAAGGCGTCGACGCTTGAAGTTGTCGAGAGTAGGGACGGATCAGCGATAGATCGACAACGCCATAGGTTTTATTCGTCGCCGCTTGCGCTTGCTGACCGAGACTGCTTTCCGCAGCCGCAGGACTGATCAAGCCGAAGAGAAGAAAGACAAGGATCGATAGTTGCGTGCTCAGAGGCAATGGAGGTTTTCGAAACATGGGCAACCGTCCCTCATAGGACCTGAAACTATGGATTGAAAAATCGATTGTTACGAATTTTCTGACGTCAAAGCCTAAACCGGCTCCCTCGTCATTGTCGATTATATCAGTCGCGCGGAGACCGTGACTCTTGGCGCCGCGCCACCGATCTCACTTCAAGTCCACCCGCGCAGTTCCAAGTCTTCCCTCGGCGTCGGCCATGATTTCC
>CAIWVR010000634.1 GCA_903916165.1 uncultured Hyphomicrobiales bacterium
AATTCCGGGCGGCGGGCGCCCTCCTGCAGGGCCATTTCATCCTGACGTCGGGCCTGCGCAGCCCGGTCTTCCTGCAAAAAATGTTTGTCTTTCAGGACCCCAAGCGCACCGAGCGCCTGTGCAAGGCCCTGGCCGAGAAGGTCGAGGCCCGTTTCGGCAAGATCGACATCGTCGTATCGCCGGCTGTGGGCGGCATTGTGCCGGGTTATGAGACGGCGCGGCATCTGGGTGCCAAGGCGGTCTTTGTCGAGCGCGAGAACGGTAAATTTGCGCTGCGCCGCGGTTTCGAGATCGACCCGGGTGCCAGGGTCATCACCGTCGAGGACATTGTCACCACCGGACTGTCGGTGCGCGAGACACTGGAATCGCTGCAGGAGCATCTGACCGGCGGAGCCACGGTTGTCGCCGCCGCCTGCCTGATCGACCGCTCGGGCGGACGCGCCGAGGTCGGCGTGCCGATTGTGGCGCTGGCCACCATGGACATTCCCAATTATTCGCCTGACGATCTGCCGCCAGACCTCGCGGCGCTGCCGCCGATCAAGCCAGGCAGCCGCGGCCTGAAGGTCTAGCCCATGACAGCGCCGCGACTTCGTCTGGGCGTCAACATCGATCACATCGCCACCGTGCGCAATGCGCGCGGTGGCACCTTGCCCGACCCCGTGCGCGGCGCTGTGCTCGCCATCGAGGCGGGGGCGGACGGCATTACCGCGCATCTGCGCGAGGACCGCCGCCACATCCGCGACGAGGACATCCGCAGGCTGATGGCGTCGATTTCGAAGCCGCTGAATTTCGAAATGGCGGCGACGGAGGACATGGTCGCCATTGCGCTGGCGACACAGCCGCATGCCGCCTGCCTCGTGCCGGAAAAGCGCATGGAGCGCACGACCGAGGGCGGGCTCGACGTGATCGGCGGCCATGATCACATCCGCGACGCGACGGTGCGGCTGACGGCGGCGGGCATCCGCGTGTCGCTGTTTATAGAGCCGTCCATCGCCGCGCTGGAGGCGGCAAAATCCATCGGTGCGCCGGTGGTCGAGCTGCATACGGGTGCCTGGTGCGAGGCGGTGGCCGTGGGCTCCGGCACTGCGCCGCGCGAGTTCGAGCGCATCCGGCGTGCCGCTGAACAGGCGGCCCGTCTGGGCATCGAATGTCATGCAGGTCACGGCCTCGATTATGCGACGGCACGGATCATCGCGGCCCTGCCGCAGGTGGTCGAGCTCAACATCGGCCATTTCCTGATGGGCGAGGCGCTGTTCGTCGGCCTGCCGGACGCCATCGCCACAATGCGCGCCGCCATGGATGCAGGCCGGGCGGGAGCCTGAGGCGGGCAGATGCTCTGTCGCGTGTTATATTGACGAAGAATGGGCTCGGCAGTGCGTGGGGCCGCAATGGCGCTGCGCCGCACTTCCCTCTGCCGGTCACAATCGCTATAGCTGCCATCCTTGAGGGGGCTTTGGCCCCGAGGGGCGCATGAGTCGCCAAAAATCGAGTGATCCCATGAGCGAGCCTGTCGGCTTGAACAGCAAGAAGGCCAGCAAGCCCCAAGAGGGCGGCATTGGCGAGCACATCAAGGTGGTCGTGCAGGCGCTGCTGATCGCCCTGTTCGTGCGCACGATTCTGTTCCAGCCCTTCAACATTCCTTCGGGTTCGCTGATTCCGACCCTGCTGATCGGCGATTACCTGTTCGTGTCGAAATACAGCTACGGCTATTCCAAATTCTCGCTGCCCTTCGCGCCACCATTGCTGTCGGGACGGATCATGGCCTCCGAGCCCAAGCGCGGCGACATTGCCGTGTTCAAGCTGCCGCGCGACGGCTCGACCGATTATATCAAGCGCGTGATCGGCTTGCCGGGCGATCGCGTGCAGATGGTGCAGGGCCGTCTGCTCATCAACGGCCAGATGGTCCAGCGCGAAGCCGCCGTGAAAATCATCACCCGCGATGCCTTCGGCCGCGACGTGCCGGTGGCGACCTACAAGGAGACGCTGCCGGGCGGCGTGTCACATCTCGTCATCGAGCGCGACGGCGATACCGGCTATTACGACAGCACCAAGGTCTTTGAAGTGCCCGCCGGGCATTTCTTCATGATGGGCGACAACCGCGACAATTCGACGGATTCGCGCGTCTCACCCGAAGAGGGGGGGGTCGGCTTCGTGCCCTTCGAGAATTTCGTTGGCCGCGCCGAAGTGATCTTCTTCTCGGTCGAGGAGGGCGAGGCCGCCTGGCAGTTCTGGAAATGGCCATGGTCGGTGCGCTGGAGCCGGTTGTTCCAGCCGGTGCGTTGATGCCCCGCCTTGCCAAGCCGCCGATCTCCGCGCTCGAAGCGGCGATCGGCCATGATTATGCCGATTCCAAACTCCTGCTTCGCGCACTCACCCATGTCAGCGCAGCTTCCTCAGATGTGGCGCGTGTCGATACCTACCAGCGGCTCGAGTTTCTCGGCGATCGTGTTCTGGGCCTTGCCGTGTCGGACATGCTCTACCGCGCCTTTCCCGAGGCGGCCGAGGGCGAGCTGTCGCGGCGGCTGGCTGATCTGGTGCGTAAGGAAAGCTGTGCCGAGGTCGCGATCGAGTGGGGCGTTGGGCCCTACATCCGGCTGGGCGATGGCGAAGCGCAGACCGGCGGGCGCAAAAAGATCGCCATTCTGGGAGATATCTGCGAAGCCTTGATCGGTGCCGCTTTTCTTGACGCCGGCTTCGACGCCGCGCGCGGCATTGTCGAGCGGGCGTGGACGCCTCGCATGCACGCGCCACGCAGGCCCTTGCGGGACCCGAAGACAGCGTTGCAGGAATGGGTGCAGGCGCGTGGCAAACCCACCCCGACCTATAAGGAAGTCGGCCGCTCGGGACCACCGCATGCGCCGGTTTTCCTGATTGCGGTCGAGATTGAAGACATGGACGGCGCTGAGGCCACGGGGTCTTCCAAGCGTATCGCGGAACAATCCGCCGCACAGGCGTTTCTCATCCGTGAGGGCGTTTGGACAGGCGACAGGGCTCAGGCTGAAACATGAACGACACCATCACCACGCGCTGCGGCTTCGTCGCGCTCATCGGAGCGCCCAACGCCGGCAAGTCGACGCTGATGAATGCGCTTGTCGGCGCCAAGGTGACGATCGTCTCCCGCAAGGTGCAGACGACGCGCTCGCTGGTGCGCGGCATTGCCATTGAGGGCGAGTCGCAGATCATCTTCGTCGACACGCCGGGCATTTTCGCGCCCAAGCGCCGGCTCGACCGCGCCATGGTGACGTCCGCCTGGGGAGGCGCCGGCGACGCCGACGTGATCGCGCTGCTGATCGACGTCAAGAAGGGCATCACCGACGAGGTCCAGAACATTTTGAAGGAGCTGGCGATGGTCGGCTCGAAAAAGGTGCTGGTGCTGAACAAGATCGATTCCATCGACGTTCCTCGCCTTTTGAAGCTCGCCGCCGATCTCAATGAAAAAGTCTCCTTCACCGACACATTCATGATCTCGGCGCTGAAGGGGCACGGCCTGCAGAAAATGCGCGAGACGCTCGCGCCCATGATGGAATTGGGTCCGTGGCTTTATCCGGAAGACCAGG
>CAIWVR010000635.1 GCA_903916165.1 uncultured Hyphomicrobiales bacterium
ACGCACATTTCTGCCATGGCGATCGAACAGGCTTTGGTATTGAGGACCTGTACGCCCGTCTCGCGCGCAAGATCATCGGGATCGACGACATATGGGATAAGGGCTCCCCCCAGGGGCACAATGATTTCCGCGCCGCGATCGACCATCGACCTGATAAGCGACGATGTCTTGTCAAAAATCTCGTCCTTACGACTTTGCATATTCCTGTAAATATCGATGGGAACGATATCGGTCACGAAATTCTCAAGGCCGTATGTACGTAATATGCGTCGCGTATAGGGAACATGCGTTTTGAGCGGAACCGTGATGCCAACACGATCCGCGAGGGTTAGTGCGACATGCATCGTCGCGCGCAGCGGGCCGATCACCGGAATATTCACTGCCAACCGTGCGCCATCCACGCCGGGATCAAAAGTGTTACTTGATACCACCGCGTCATAGCCGTTCTCCGCCGCCCAGAAAATTTTGGCAATGATCGATGGTGCTTCCAGCACATGATGCAATCCGTTCAGCGCATCCTGCGAGCCGATTGCATCCTTCAGCGAGGCACCGGCAAAGTTTTCCGGAAATCCGAGTTCAATGATCGTGCCCGGCGAGGCGTAAGAAGTGAGTTGACGGGTGATTTTTTCAATGTCGTAATTAGGTTTCGATTTGGCCGTCAGAGGTGCCTGGTTAATGACCATGATCTTCATCGCGTTTCCTCATGAACGTGGCACAGGCTTCTGGCGAGCTTACGAAATCATTTATCACATCGGGACAAAGATTTTCCCGAAACCGCGTGCAGAGTCATAAACGAGTCAAAGGTACTCTCAGTTAATTTCTGAATCAACCTGTCTACAAAAATCAAGATCTTTACTCCGGTCAGGTGCACTGCTAGTTTTCAAAAAACCTTTGCGCTGCGTGAGCGACCCTTATGGTAACGTGCCTATAAAAATAAGACCGGGAGGATAGATGAACAGCCTCAGAAATGTCCTTTTCTGTTTGCTTCCGATCACGCTCGGCTTGCTTCCTGCATCGCCTAGTCGAGCAGAAGATACCTTCTTTGAAAACAAGACAATCATCATCAGTGTCAGCGGAGCCGGCGCTTATGATGCCTATGCACGCCTCGTAGCCCGCCACATGCCACATTATATCAAAGGCGCTCCGAAGATCATTGTCCAGAATTTTCCTGGCGGCGGCGGGATCAGGGCAGCCAGCTATCTTTTCAAGATCGCGCCCAAGGATGGATCGGCAATTGCTGCAGTGCACGGATCAGTCATCACGGCACCGATCCTGGTTCCTGAACTTGTCGATTTTGATACCGATAAATTCGGCTGGATTGGCAATATCACGAGTGACGTCTACATTGGTTACGTCAGGAATGACAACCCCATCCAAGGCATCAGCGACCTCAAGACGAAGGAAATGATAGCCGGCGCGACGGTGCTCGGGACAGCCGGCGTCGACATGGCAATTCTAGCCCGCGAAATCTTTGGTCTGAAGGTGAAACTGATCGCGGGATATAAAAGCAGCGAGGATATCAAGCTGGCGATGGATCGTGGGGAGGTCCAGGGCACGATGTCGAGCGGATGGTTCAGCTTAAAACGCTCCAGCCTCTGGGCTGATCGCAAAGTTCGAATACTTTTCCAATGGGGAAGAGAGAGAAACAAGGACCTTCAGGACATTCCCTTGTTCATGGATCTCACGACGGCCGACAGCCAACGCGCAATGCTTAAACTCATGTCGATGCGCGAGGAAATCTCCAAGCCCTATATGGCTCCTCCTGGCATTCCGCCAAACCGGCTGAAGGTTTATCGAGATGCCTTCCAAACAATGGTGGCTGATCCGGAATTCGTGGCGGGCGCCCGCAAGCAGCAATTGGACGTTGAAGATCCGATGTCGGGAGCAGACCTGCAAGACCTCGTCCAGCAACTGAATGCGACCCCCAAGGACGCCAGTTCGGCGCTGGTGAAATTATTCACAGACTATAACCACAAGAACTAGAACATTTTTTCATGCGACATCCGCCACCCCTGCAGGGGATCGATCTTTTGGGAGATAGTTTAATGCACGGATCAATGGGTTCAATTCGTTGCGGTCTGGCCGCGTTCGCCCAATTTGCTTGCATTCTTGCCGTCATCTCGACGGCGCATGCCGAAGATGCGCGTGGCGGTTACATTGACCTGCCCGCGGGCAAAATATGGGTGATCGACACGGGAGGTGCCGGCGAGCCAGTCGTGCTGCTCCATCCACGGACGGGCCATTCTGCCATCTGGGAAAACCAGATCCCGGCTTTTGTCGCCGCAGGATTTCGTGTCATCGCGCCCGACAAGCCTGGCGCAGGCAAGAGCACGGTTGCGCCAGATGCCAAGCAGATCCCCTATACCGAGACCATTGATGCGCTGGCCGACCATCTGGGCCTTACGCAATTTACGCTCGTGGGCGCGGCCGAGGGCGGCTACTTCGCTTTGGATTACGCCGCATGGAAGCCCGGGCGGATACAAAAGCTCGTTCTGGCATCCTCGGGTCTTGGCGTACAGGTCGATGAGGAGGGGCGCACTTTTCGGCAGAATGCCGCCATTCCTGGCTTCTCAAAGCTGCCACCCGAAGTACGCGAATTGAGTCCGACCTATCGCGGCCTCAATCCAGCCGGCGTCCGCCGCTGGCTCGCGATCGAGGAACATGGGACGGCGGAAAGCGCCGAACGCGCATTGCTGCGCACGCCCAACACCGTGGAAAAACTCGCGACACTTCGCATGCCAATACTCGTCATTGCCGGTGATGTCGATCTGACGACTCCTTCGGGAGCGATCCGGCTCTGGGCAAAACATTTGGCACGCCATGACTTCAAATTGATCACTGAGGCCGGACATGCCGCGATGTGGGAACAACCAGAGGCCTTCAACGAGGCGGTGCTTTCATTCATCAAGAGATAATTCACAAGACTGGCTCAACCGCTTTTGACGGGCGATCGATCTGCATTATCGCTTGGCGTTTCCGCCAAGACTCAACAGGTGGATCGCCCTCATCAGGCCTCGACAGCTAGTCATAGGAATTTGCGCGGATATAGGCCCAGAGCGCATCCATGTCCGAGGGCGACAGCGAGCCCCGCCAAGGAGGCATTTGCCCCTTTCCTTCGAGGACAGATGTGTCGAAACGCGCGCGTTCGCCGTTTTTAAGGTCTTTCAGGTCGAAAGACGTTCCGGGATTTCGCAGCCCATCACCGTGGCAGACTGCGCAATTGGCAGCATAAATGTCCGCGCCTGCGGCCTGATCGGAATCTGCGAGGGCATGGCCGGCCCAAAGCGCCACTATGATGAGGCCCAATCCCCTTTTATGCACGATTGTTCTCCCTCGGACCCACGCGAGCCTTGTTGACAGGCGCTTTCTCAGCATAGTCTAGCCGCAAACGCGGAAAAGCTGCGGGCATGTTTATCGGGGGGACTATGATGAGAAACAAGCTGCTCGGCCTGGCGGCCATTCTTATGTGTGCTGTTTCCATTGGCGCGTTACAGGCCGCCGAGTTCCGACCTGTCACCGATGGCATGTTGCAAAAGCCCGACAGTGGCGACTGGCTGATGCTCAATCGCACTTATGACGAGCAGCGCTTCAGTCCGCTTGACCAGATCAACAAGACGAATGTCGGGCAGA
>CAIWVR010000636.1 GCA_903916165.1 uncultured Hyphomicrobiales bacterium
AACTCAAGATCTTGCTTATCGATGGCGTCGTTTACCAACGGCATGCGGATAATTCATTGACGCAGGTGAAAGGCAAAAGCGACTGGGGCCGCATCGATGCAATGTCCGATGAAGAGATTGAAAACATCGCTTCAAAAGATGAGGACAGGTCTTCATTAACGGATCAAGATTGGGAAGAATCCGTTGAATCGCGTCGACAGAAATTGACGCCGCCAGCAGCGCGCATGCGCTAACTCCTCCCAAACCGCCAGTCCGGCTTTGCCTGCTTGATCAGCATCATCTCGGCGACATTCTGCGGCGTCAGCAGGCCGAGCACTTGCCGCAACGTCGCGCTTGCGGGCGCAGGCCTCCGCTCCCACATTGAGATCAACGGCGACCCAAGAGGTGAGACAGGTGACCGACGTCCAGCAGCCTCCGACGGCCCCGGCCACTTGGCCCGCCCGCCTGCCCTTCGCGGCGCTTTCGGGCGTGCGCACGCGGCGCATGATGGCGCTCGGGCTCGACCTGATCGCCATCACGATCCTGTTCGGGATCTGCTTCGTGATCGTGATCGTGCTCGGCATTCCCACGCTGGGGCTGGCGTGGTTCCTCATTCCGGTTCTCTATCCGGCCATCGCGCTGTTCTACAACGGGCTCAGCATCTCGGGCTGGCACATGGCAACTCCCGGCATGCGCGCCATGGACCTGCAGATGCGCCACGCCGACGGCACGCGCGTGAGCTTCATCACCGGCGCCGCCCATGCCGTCCTGTTCTATGTGAGCTGGACCCTTCTCACACCGCTCATCCTGCTCGTGTCGCTGATTTCCAACGACAAGCGCTGCCTGCATGACATTGTCGCCGGTGTGGTCGTGACACGGCGCGCGTAAGCTTGCACAATGTGGTGTGAAACCGACCAAGGGGGTCCAGCTGCGTGACCAGAGAACCGCGTGATGCGCCGCAGTTCTACCTGACGTCCCCGGCCCCCTGCCCCTATCTCCCCGGCAGGCAGGAGCGCAAGGTGTTCACACATCTCGTCGGCAAGCGCGCCGTCGGGCTCAACGATCAATTGACGCAATCGGGCTTTCGCCGGTCGCAGACGATCGCCTATCGGCCTGCGTGTGAAAACTGCCGGGCCTGCGTTTCCGTACGCGTGAAGGTCAAGGATTTCAGGCCGTCGCGAAACATGCGCCGCGTGATGGAGGCCAACGAAGACCTCATCGGCCATGCGCAGCAGCCCGAGCCGACCTCCGAGCAATATTCGCTGTTTCGCGCCTATCTCGACCAGCGCCATTCCGATGGCGGCATGGCCGACATGAGCGTGCTCGATTATTCGATGATGGTGGAAGACAGCCACGTCGATTCGCGGCTCATCGAATATCGTCCGCGCGGCATCGATTCCTTCATCAACGGCCGTGGCACCGGTCCGTTGGCCGCGGTCTGCCTGACCGAAGATCTCGCCGACGGCCTGTCGACGGTTTATTCCTATTATGACATTGCGCAGTCGGAGCGTTCGCTCGGCACCTGGATGATGCTCGAGCATATTGAGCGCGCGCGGCGTCTCGGCATGCCCCATGTCTATTTGGGCTATTGGGTCGAGGGCTCGCGCAAGATGGCCTACAAGGCCCGCTACCTGCCG
>CAIWVR010000637.1 GCA_903916165.1 uncultured Hyphomicrobiales bacterium
AGGCCGCGCAGCATGTGGATATAGACGGCGACGAAGAACATCGAGGCGCCGTTGGCGTGGGTGTAGCGCAGGAACCAGCCCCAGTTCACGTCGCGCATGATGTGCTCGACGGAATTGAAGGCGAAATCGACATGCGCCGTGTAATGCATCGCCAGCACGATGCCGGTGATGATCTGGACACCGAGCATCAGCGAGAGGATGCCGCCGAAGGTCCAGAAATAGTTCAGGTTCTTCGGCGTCGGATAGGCGACGAAGGAGCTGTGGATGAGGCCCATGATCGGCAGCCGGCTCTCGAACCAGCGGCCAAGGGCGCTCTTGGGAACGTATGTTGAGGGTCCGCTCATGTCAGTCACTCTGTTCTGAATGTCTCAATCGCTAGCGCGGAAAGCGCAAAAACCCGGGCGTCGGCCCGGGTTTGAAAGAATCAGCCGATCCTCACCTTGGTATCGGCGACAAACTGGTACTGCGGCACTTCGAGGTTGCGCGGAGCCGGACCCTTGCGGATGCGCCCGGACGTATCATAGTGAGAGCCATGGCAGGGGCAAAACCAGCCCTCGTAATCGCCCTGATGACCGAGCGGCACGCAGCCAAGGTGCGTGCACACGCCCACGACAACCAGCCATTCCGGCTTCTTGACGCGCTCGGCGTCGGTCTGCGGATCTGGCAGCGAGGCGACCGGGGTCGCTTCGGCGTCCTTGATCTCCTTGGGCGTGCGATGGCGCACAAACACCGGCTTGCCGCGCCACTTGACCGTCATGATACCGCCCGACGGCAGCGAGCTGATGTCGACTTCCGTCGAGGCCAGCGCCAGCGTCGAGGCGTCCGGGTTCATCTGGCTGATCAAAGGCCAGGCAATGGCACCTGCCCCGACCGCTCCGACCGCGGCGGTGGAGATATAAAGAAAGTCCCTACGGGTCGGCTCGACCGCCGTTGCTTCTGCCACGATAAACCCCCAAATCCTTCTCGTCTCGGGCCCGCCGCGACGTCGCGCGCCTCGCACGACATCCAGGCGGAGGGCACCCGGGGCCGGCCACGCCGGTCGCCCGGTCGAATTACGGCTGGCACCCATCCGCCGCAATGCGACCCATCGCCACCGTGACCGCATTCCGACGGCCCCGGGAGCTGGATCTTGCTGCTGGGCGGGCGTTGTTTCGCACCCTTCTTGGCGCTTGTCCATAGTAACGGTGTCGTGACATCGTCTCATCCAGAGGGTGTTGCTAAAGAGATGACCGGCGCGCCGCCACAGCCACACAGGTCCGGATTCCCGACCCCATGAGTTTTTCCATCGATGACGATCCGGCAGCCGGGGCCGCTCGCCTGACACTGGCGCTCTACCAGCCGGACATTCCCCAAAATGCCGGGACCATGTTGCGCGCCTGCGCCTGCCTCGGCGTCGGTGCCGCGATCATCGAGCCGGCCGGGTTTCCGGTCTCGGACCGGCATTTCCGCCGTTCGGGGATGGATTACCTCGATCATGTCGAGATCACGCGCCACATGTCGTTTGCCACCTTCGAGGATTGGCGGGCCGGGGCCGGGCGTCGTCTTGTCCTGCTGACAACGACCGGCGCGACCCCCTATACGGATTTTGCCTTCCGTCACGGCGACGTCTTGATGGTCGGGCGCGAATCGGCGGGCGCGCCAGCACAGGTGCACGAGGCTGCCGATGCGCGAATCATCATCCCGATGCGCGCGGGCTTGCGCTCGCTCAATGTCGCCATGGCCGCCGCCATGGCATTGGGTGAGGCGTTGCGTCAATTGAGGAACGGGCCATGCAAGGCATGAATGAGTCGCCGATGGAATCGCGCAAGGCGCAGGCGCGGGCCTGGTTCGAAAATCTGCAGGATCAGATCATCGCCGCCTTCGAGGCGCTTGAGGACGAGTGTCTGGGGCCGTTCAACGACGAGGCCCCGATCATGCCCGGGCGCTTCGAGCGCAAGCCCTGGGCGCGCGAGAATCACGACGGAGCGCCCGGCGGTGGCGGGCGCATGGGCCTCCTGCATGGACGCTTTTTCGAGAAGGCCGGCGTCCACACTTCGACGGTGTTCGGCACGTTCGCACCGGAATTTGCCAAGCAGATCCCCGGTGCCGATGAGGACCCGCGCTTCTGGGCGTCCGGCATTTCCCTGATCGCGCATCCCTGGAACCCGAACGCGCCCACTGTCCACATGAACACGCGTTTCGTTGTCACGTCGAAAGCCTGGTTTGGCGGCGGCGGCGATCTGACGCCGGTGCTGATGAAGCGCCGCACGCAGGACGATCGCGACACGCGGGATTTCCATGCTGCCTTCGAGGCCGCTTGCGGACGCCATGCCGATGTTGCTGATTACGCGAAATACAAGGCGTGGTGCGATGAGTATTTCTGGCTGAAGCACCGCAACGAGCCGCGCGGGGTCGGGGGCATTTTTTATGACTATCTCAACTCGGCCGATGACGCGCACAACAGCGCCTGGGAGGCCGATCTCGCTTTCACGCGCGATGTCGGCACAAGTTTCCTGAAAGTCTATCCAGACATTGCACGGCGCAACATGGGCCTGCCCTGGACTGCCGCGCAGCGCGACGAGCAGCTCGTGCGTCGTGGTCGTTACGTGGAGTTTAATCTGCTCTATGACCGGGGCACGATCTTTGGACTCAAAACCGGTGGCAATGTCGATTCCATCCTGTCATCGATGCCGCCACTGGTGAAATGGCCGTGAGACCCTAGCCGGGATGGAACGTCCACAGCTTGTTGCCGAGAAAACTCCAGAACTGGATGATGCCGGTCGTCAGCAATTGGGCGGCGAGATAGGGAATGCCGAGCTTGTTGACGAGAAGCAACATCAGCACCCAGGTCATCAGAAAGCCCACGCCCGCAACCAGCGCGAAGCGCCAGACCGCCTCGCTGTGAGCACGGTCGCTGACAAAAGTATGCCGACGATTCAGCCAGTAGGATGTCACGCCACCGCAGAAATATCCGACCAGTGTCGCCTTGACCGGCGTCCAGCCGAAAACTTCGACAAGCGTCACCAGCGCGCCATAGTGCGCGAGCACGGCGAACAGGCCGACGATGACGAAGGCGGACATCTGGCGAGTGAGCAACATGGGCTTCTCCTAGCCTGTAGACCTTTCGCTGTCACCAGCGGCTTTTGCCGCCATAGGCCTCCCCGCCGGCGAGGCCGCACGTCTTCTGAGCTGCCGGTTGTCATTTCGGGCGCGCAAAGGCTATGTGCTGGCCGGGAGGCCGCACCACCGCTTCGCACTGGCGTCAGATTGATTTGTCCGATCACGAGCAATGCTTTAGTTTATCAGTCACCATTTTAGATTATGTCTCGTTTTTTCATTGATTGTTGCGCCCCACATGCCCGCCTTTTTTCTGATCGGACCGCTGGTTTTTGACCGTGGCGCCATGGTTTTCCATGCTGCGTACGAAGGTCGGTCACCCCTCGTCCTTCAGGGTCGTCAGGCTGTGGGAGGTCGGCGATGAGGCGCGATTGGGACAAGGTCCCCGATAGTTACGCCGACAACCCGGCCGGGCGCCGCCTCCTGCTTATTGCCCTCGCGCTGATTCCGTTCGCCGCATGCGCGGGCGTCGGCATGGATTTCGGCATGAGCTTCATGATGCGGCAGAGGCTGGACGCCGTCGCGCAATCGGCGCTGGCCTCGGCGCTGGCGCAAAGCCGCGCGCTGCGCGACGGGCATTCCAATGTCAGCGTCGAGGAGATGGAGCTGAAAGGGCGAGGCCGGTCCGATCTTGTTTTCAATGCCCAAAAACCCAATCTGCGCGACATTCGGACGACATTCACGCTGACACGACAGGCCACCAGTAACGTCTTCGACGCCAAGGTCACCTATGTCGCCAGCATCAACACGACGTTCCTGCGGTTCGTCGGTGTCCGTGATCTTGATGTGGCAGGCGAGGCCGTGACGACATGGGTGGCGCGCGACGCGCTGATCGACGAGAATTTCGACGAACAGCAGGTCGAACTCGCCGGGCTGGCCCGCAAGCTTCTGCCAGCGCAGGCCGGCTGGCAATCCGACGACCGCACGCGGGGCGGGCAGGGCGGCGTCATCCAGTTGGCCGTGGCCGAACGCTATCCCGGGCCGCCGCCGCCCAAGGGCGTCAAGATCGCCCTCGAGCTCGATACGGAAAACGGCAATACGGCGGTGAGCCGGAAAGTGTCACTCGAGCCGGGCGCGCATCAATTGCGCTACTGGTATCGGGATCGTGTCGAGAACGACCGGACATTGCCCGCGTGGCTTTGTGGAACCCGCGAGGATGACATCGAGTGGATGACGGCGCGCGATCAGGGCAGGGTCGGCGGCACCAATCGCATGTCCGTTTACCTATCCGCGGCGACGGGTCCCGCCCCGCCGCCGGCCATGACCCTCAACGCCTCGACGCGGGTCGATTCCTGCTACAGTTCCGGCTATCGCTGGATCCAGCGCGCGGTCAAGATCGATATCCTGTCGCGTGGCGATTACTGGCTGACCTTCCGCGGCGAGGGGCGCCCGGACGGAATCGGCGCGGCCATCGCCAACATCCTGTTCTGTCGCGAGCCCTGCGCCGACGAAGGTGTCCTGCCGCCACCAACGAGCAATTATCCGTGGCGTCCCGGCGAGTTGCTGTTCGAGGACCGGTTCACGTCATCCGGCCTCGATCCGCTTGCTACCTCACCCGGCCAGTCCGGTGGCTGGGCCTACCTCCCGCCGGGCTGGACCGTCTGGCCCGGGCGCTCGGTCAATGACCGGGCTGGGCCGGGCGGCTTGCCGGGCTTCGTCGAACTCGATGCGGCCTCCGGCGACGGTTTCGAAAATGCGCGCATGGGGCGTGCCTTCCTGCTGACGCCGGGCTTCTACCAGCTGCGCTATGTCTATTCGGTCGGGCCGAACTCGCCGCACAAGGCCATCGCCTGCAATTATTTCGGGCTGGAGGCCGCATTGCAGCGCATCGCCCGCGTCGCTGGCGCCGACACGCATCGAATCAATGTCATTATCGACCCGGACCGCCCCTATCTGCACCCTGAATTGACCGGGGCCGATATGGCGTCGCGCAGCGGCACGACTGAAGCGCTGAAGCTGAACTGGTTTTCGGCCGGGCGCGTGCTGGAGCGCGATACCAGCGGCGTGAAACGCCAGGCGCTGCCGGACATGAGCAATACGGTCGATTTCTGTGCGGGAGCACCGCCGGGCGTCGGGGTCAATCGCGAGATCAGTTTCCGGATCGACCAGGCGGGCCTGTACTGGATCACCTTTGCCGCCGAAGGCCCGGCTGATGGCGAGGGCGGCCGCATCGCCGCTGTCCAGCTTTTCGCCACCGGAACGAGCTACAGCGGACAGGGCATTCCACGCATCATTCGCACGACCGAGCGTGGCGACATCACCACGCCGCCGCCCGGCGCCCTGCTCATCCAGCCGCCGGCCTCGCTGGGCCAGCGCGCCCTTTATCGCGTGCAGGTTCAATAGAGTGAGAGCCCCGAGTTTTCCTCTGGCGATCCGGGCGAGGGGGTTCCCACCACCCTTCTTTTCAGCTAAACAGCCACGACTTTCGGGCAGGGGCTTTCGCCCGAACGCCCCACAGGGGTTTTCGGAGGACGCGCTCCGGCCATTACGAGGCCGATAGCGCGGCCTTTTTTTGTGCGCGCGTCCAGCTTCCCGGCGGGGCCGCCCAACCAGACCGGACGACCATGCCGAAGCGGACAGACATTTCGACCATCCTCATCATCGGCGCGGGGCCGATTGTCATCGGGCAAGCCTGCGAATTCGACTATTCAGGCACGCAGGCCTGCAAGGCGCTCCGTGAGGAGGGATACCGGATCGTTCTCGTCAATTCGAACCCGGCCACGATCATGACCGACCCGGACATGGCCGACCGCACCTATGTCGAGCCGATCACGCCAGAGGTCGTCGCCAAGATCATTGCTGCGGAACGTTACGCCGTGCCCGGCGGGTTTGCCTTGCTTCCGACCATGGGCGGCCAGACGGCGCTGAACTGCGCCCTGTCTCTGAAGAAGATGAGTGTGCTTGAAAAATATGACATTGAGATGATCGGCGCCTCGGCCGAGGCCATCGACAAGGCCGAAGACCGCGAATTGTTCCGCAATGCCATGACCAAGATCGGGCTCGACACGCCGCGCTCGCACCAGATCAAGACGCTGTCGCAGGCGCTCGCCATTCTCGACGACATCGGCCTGCCGGCGATCATCCGCCCGTCCTTCACCATGGGCGGCACCGGCGGTGGCATCGCCTATAACAAGGCCGAGTTTATCGACATCATCGAGCGCGGCATCGATGCCTCGCCGACGAATGAAGTGCTGGTCGAGGAAAGCGTCCTCGGCTGGAAGGAATACGAGATGGAAGTCGTCCGCGACAAGGCGGACAATTGCATCATCGTCTGTTCCATCGAGAACATTGATCCGATGGGCGTGCACACCGGCGATTCGATCACGGTGGCACCGGCCCTGACGCTGACCGACAAGGAATATCAGATCATGCGCGACGCCTCGCTGGCGGTGCTG
>CAIWVR010000638.1 GCA_903916165.1 uncultured Hyphomicrobiales bacterium
CGGCGGCCTCATTGACGAACAGGCGCTCGTCGCAGCCCTTCAGGAAGGACGCATCGCGGGTGCGGGACTGGACGTCACTTTGGTCGAGCCACTGCCGCAGGGGCACGCGCTCTATGGCCTGCCCAATGTCATTCTCAGCCCGCATATTGCCGGCGCGGGGTCGCAGGGCACGGGTGCCGGCATGGGAAAAATCCTCGCCGACAATCTCCGCCTCTGGCTGAAGGGCGCACCCTTGCAGAAGATCGTGATCGAGCGCACGGCATGAGCGATCCCGCCAAGCGAGGCCCGGAACTCCAGCTCGCCTCGCCATCCTACCGACTGGCCGCGCTCGACCAGGATTTCCTGCTCGCAGACGCCCAGCGCGGCCTGCGGTTCCAGCTCGAATATGAAAAGGCCGAACAGGCCCTGCGCGCCTGGGGCGTGCGCTCGACCGTCGTGGTCTTCGGCTCCGCGCGCATGCGCGAGGACGGCCCCGGCCATCAGGCGCGCTGGTATGGACAGGCGCGCGCCTTCGGAAAGCTCTGCTCGCTGGAAGGCGGCGCGCTTCACAGCAATGGCGGCTTTCGCGACAATGTGGTCGCCACCGGCGGCGGACCGGGCGCGATGGAAGCCGCCAACCGCGGCGCGCGGGATGCGGGTGCGCCCACCATCGGCTTCAACATCATGCTGCCGCGCGAGCAGAGCCCAAATCCCTACACGACGCCGGACCTGACCTTCCGCTTTCATTATTTCGCCATGCGCAAGATGCATCTGGCCATGCGCGCGAAAGCGCTTGTGGTGTTTCCAGGCGGTTTTGGCACCTTTGATGAATTGTTCGAGATCCTGACCTTGCGACAGACGCACAAGGCGCCCGACATACCCGTCGTCCTGTTCGACGAAGCCTACTGGCGCTCCGTGATCCATTTCGAAGCTTTGGTCGAGGCCGGCATGGTCGACGCGAAGGATCTCGCTCTCTTCAGCTATGCCGAGACTGCGCAGACAGCCTGGGCGCAGCTCGTCGCACGCGGCGTCACGCGGATCGACGCGCCCAAAAACACCTGAGAACCGAGGCCCATATGATCTCCGACGCGCGCGCGGCCCTGTCACAAATTTTCACGCCGCCCTTTCGCCGCGTGCTGGCAAAGATCCTGGCCCTGACGCTGGCGGTGCTGGTTCTCGTCTGGGTCGCGCTCGACCGGTTCATCATCGGCTCTATCGCCGTGCCCTATCCGTGGCTCGCCACGATGCTCTCGCTGCTCACCGGGTTTGGCCTGTTCGTCGGGCTGGCATTTCTCGTCGCGCCCATTTCGTCGCTGGTGGCCGGTTTCTTCCTCGACGAGATGGCCGAGTGCGTGGAGGCACAGACCACCGGCGTGCGCGGACGCGCACTGCCAGCAGGACAGGCCGTCTGGCTTGCCACCAAATTCGCCGGCGTGTCGGTGCTGGTGAACCTCGTCGCGCTGATGGTCTTCCTGCTGCCGGGCGTGAACATCGCGGTGTTCTTCGTCGCCAACGGCTATCTGCTCGGACGGGAATATTTCGAACTGGCGGCACTGCGCTTCCACGCGTTGCATGACGCGCACGAAATGCGCCGACGCCACCGGCTCACCATCTTCCTGTGCGGGCTGCTGGTGGCATGCTTTGTGGTCGTACCGATCGTCAACCTGCTGACGCCCCTCTTCGGCACGGCCTTCATGGTGCGCATCCACCAGCGCCTGTCGCGCGCCGAGGCCGCGCGCGGATTGGCTCAGGCGGGGCGCTGACGCTCGAACTGGCCGGTCTTGCGGAACCGGTAGAGATAGGTCGGCACGATGCTGGCGATGCTCTCTCCGGCAATGCCGAGACCCTCCAGCGTGCGGCCGTCGGCAATTGCCGGTGCCGACACGACATTGTCCCGCTGCAGCATGCGCACCTGGTCGCGCGTGGTCAGCAGAAGCTTGGGGAACAGGCCCAGCGACGCCGTGCTGGCGATCTCCGTGCCCAAAGCCATGTAATGGGCCGCGCCGAACGGCATGGGCGCGAGCAGCCGCTTGCGGCCAATTGTGGCGCAGGTGAAGTCCATCAACTCGCGGAAGGTCTTCACCTCCGGCCCACCGAGGTCATAGATCGCGCCCGGCGTCGTGCCGCCAGCGACAGCAGCGGCCACGACCTGCGCGACATCGCCGACATAGACCGGCTGGAAGCGCGTGTGTCCGCCGCCGATCAGCGGCAGCACCGGCGACAGGCGCGCAAGCGCGGCGAAACGGTTGAAGAAATCATCCTCCGGTCCAAAGACGATGGAGGGCCGCAGGACATTGGCGTCCGGGAAATAGTCGAAAGCCGCCGCCTCGCCGACGGCCTTGGAGCGCGCATAGGCCGAATCGGACTGCGGATCGGCACCGAGCGCCGACATCTGCACGAGCGTGCGGACGCCCGCTTCCTGTGCGGCGCGCGCCACGGCGCGGGCGCCAAAGCCCTGCACGGCGTCAAAACTCTGGCGACCGGTCTCGGTGAGAATGCCGACCAGGTTCACGACCGCATCCGCGCCGCGCACGGCCGCCGCGACAGAAGCCGGATAGCGCAGATTGGCCTGGATCGGCTGGATCTGGCCGACGCGGCCTGACGGCTGCAAATGGCCCGCAAG
>CAIWVR010000639.1 GCA_903916165.1 uncultured Hyphomicrobiales bacterium
CAGCACTCGCCTTTCTCGCGGGCGCGCCCGTCGCCGCTCTGGCGCAGGCGCAGCCCAAGGCCCCCGCCTACTTCCCGTCCACGGCACCGATGACGGACGCCAAATTCGCCGCCGCGCGCGAGCTCGTGCAGCTGGCTGGCATTGATCGCGGCTTTCAGGGCTTCGTCCCGGAAATGCTGCGTGAACTGAATGGCAATATCACGCGCACGCGCCCGGAACTGCTGGCCGACATGAACGTCGTGATGAGTGGCGTTATCGTGCCCGAATTCATGAAGCGCACACAGGATATGACGGACCAGGCCGCACGCATTGTCGCCTCGTCGATGACCGATGATGAACTCAAGCAGACTGTGATTTTTCTAAAGTCGCCCGCCGGCAAGAAATACATCGACATGCAGCCGCAGGTGATGAACGGCGTGGTCTCGTCCCTTGACGCCTGGAACCGACAGCTCGCCGTCGAAATGATGGACCGCGTCCGCGCGGAGATGAAGAAAAAGGGTCACGATCTCTGATCGGACCCCGAAAGGCTTTTTCAGATGACGTATGATGTGGATCTCTTCGTCATTGGTGGCGGTTCGGGCGGCGTGCGCGCCGCGCGGATCGCTGCAGGGTATGGTGCCTCGGTGATGATCGCCGAGGAATACCGCATGGGCGGCACCTGCGTGATCCGTGGCTGCGTGCCGAAAAAGCTCTACGTCTATGCAAGCCGCTTCGCGGATGATTTTCAGGATGCGGCCGGTTTCGGCTGGAGCTTTCCGGAAAAACCCGTGTTTGACTGGCCCTCGCTCGTGGCCGCCAAGGAAAAGGAAATCTCGCGCCTGTCGCTGATCTACGCCAATAACCTGGCGAAAGCCGGCGTGCAGATCGTCGAGACGCGGGCGGAAATCATCGATGCAAACACGGTTGAACTGAAGCGTGACGGCCGTCGCATTCGCGCGAAGAAGATCCTTGTCGCGACTGGCGGGACGCCTGTGCTGGAGCCCGCCATTCCCGGCGTCGAGCACATGATCTCGTCGAACGAGATTTTCGACCTGCCTGAATTTCCCCGGCGCCTGCTCGTCATCGGCGGCGGTTATATTGCGGTGGAATTCGCCAGTGTCTTCGCGCGTCTGGGCGCGAAGGTCACGCTCGCTTTCCGTGGCGAGAATGTGCTGCGCGGCTTTGATGAGGACATGCGCGAGGGGCTTCGCGTCGAGCTCAGGCATGCAGGCATCGCCATCCTGCCCGCGACGCTGCCGACAGGGCTCGACAGGCGCGCCGACGGGCTGGCCGTCACCTTTTCCGATGACGAGACACGCGTCTTCGATCAGGTGCTCGTCGCCACGGGCCGCCGGCCGCACACGCAAGGGCTCGGTCTCGAAAACGCCGGCGTCGCGGTGGACCAGGTCGGTGCCATCAAGGTCGATGCCCGTTCGCGCACCAATGTCGCGTCGATCTTTGCCGTGGGCGACGTTACCAACCGCGTCAATCTCACGCCGGTGGCGATCCGTGAGGGCCATGCCTTTGCCGACACACAATTCGGCGGCAAGGACATCGCGGTGGTCTACACCGACATTGCAACTGCCGTTTTCACGACGCCGGAAATCGGTACGGTCGGCATGAGCGAGGCTGAGGCGCGCGCGATCTTCGACATTGTGGATATCTATCGGGCGAGTTTCCGCCCGATGAAGGCGACATTGTCGGGCCATCCTGAAAAGACGATCATGAAGATTGTCGTGGACGGGCAGACCGATCAGGTTCTTGGCGTCCATATTCTGGGCCATGAGGCCGGCGAAATGGCGCAATTGCTCGGCATTGCCGTGCGGATGAAGGCGACCAAGGCGGATTTCGACGCCACCATGGCCGTTCATCCCACCGCGGCGGAAGAACTCGTGACCATGCGCACGCGCCAGGCCCGCTATGAGAAAGCGCCGCTGATGGCCGGGGCGGGTTCCATCGCCGCGCTCTGAGCCCAGCGCAGGGCAGGGATGCATGATCGGGTGCGACGAAGGTCGCGTCCGAAAGCCTGTCCCACAAGCCGCCCGCACTGTATAAGCCGCCCATACGCAGCCGCTGCGACATCCGCGGCTTGCGTCTGTTTTTTGGAGACGATGATGGCTGCCGATCTGTGGACCCCTGACTCCTGGCGCGCAAAGCCCATCGAGCAGGCGCCCGTCTATCCCGATCTCACCGCGCTCAGCGATGTCGAGCGGCAGCTCGCCGGCTTTCCTCCGCTCGTGTTCGCCGGTGAGGCGCGCAAGCTGAAGAAGGCGCTCGCCAAGGTGCAGGCGGGCGAGTCGTTCCTGCTGCAGGGCGGCGATTGCGCCGAAAGCTTTGCGGAGCATTCTGCCGACAACATCCGCGACTTCTTCCGCGTCTTCCTGCAGATGGCAGTCGTGATGACCTTCGCCGCCGCCTCGCCGATCGTGAAGGTGGGCCGCGTGGCGGGCCAGTTCGCCAAGCCGCGTACCAACCCGACCGAAAAGATCGATGGCGTCGAGTTGCCGATCTATCGCGGTGACATCGTCAACGACACGGACTTCACGGCGGAAAGCCGCATCCCCGACCCGCGCCGCCAGATCGAGGCCTATCGCCAGTCGGCTGCGACGCTGAACCTGATCCGCGCCTTTGCGACGGGTGGCTACGCCAGTCTCGAAAATGCCCATCGCTGGATGCTGGGCTTCGTCGACAATAGCCCGCAATCGCACCGTTACCAGGAACTCGCCGACCGCATCACCGAGACGCTGAGCTTCATGAAGGCCATCGGCCTCGACAGCGAAGCGCATCAGGAGCTGCGGCAGACGGATTTCTTCACCTCGCATGAGGCCCTGCTGCTCGGTTACGAGCAGTCGCTGACGCGCATCGACTCGACGTCCGGCGACCCTTACGCGACGTCCGGCCACATGCTGTGGATCGGCGACCGCACGCGCCAGCTCGACCATGCGCATGTCGAATATTGCCGGGGCGTGAAGAACCCCGTCGGGCTAAAGTGTGGCCCCTCGCTGAAGCCCGACGAATTGCTGCGCCTGATCGACGTGCTCAGCCCCGACAATGAGCCGGGTCGCCTGACGCTGATCTGCCGCTTCGGCTCGGAAAAGATCTTCGATCATCTGCCAGCCCTCATCCGCGCAGTCGAGCGCGAGGGCCGCAAGGTCGTGTGGTCGTGCGATCCCATGCACGGCAATACGATCTCGGCATCGGGCTACAAGACACGCCCCTTCGAGCGCATCATGAGCGAGATCCGCTCGTTCTTCGCCATCCATCAGGCCGAGGGCAGCTATGCCGGCGGCGTGCATCTGGAAATGACCGGCAAGAACGTCACCGAATGCACCGGCGGTGCACGCCAGATCCTCGAAACGGATCTGCGCGACCGCTATCACACGCATTGCGACCCGCGCCTCAATGCGGA
>CAIWVR010000640.1 GCA_903916165.1 uncultured Hyphomicrobiales bacterium
ATCAGGCGTTTCTGGACTCGGCGGCCGTGATGCAATCTCTCGATCTTGTCATTACATCTGATACGGCCCTCGCTCATCTGGCGGGGGCAACGGGACGTCTGGTCTGGGTGGCGCTGCAACATGTGCCGGATTGGCGTTGGATGCTCGATCGCGCCGAGTCTCCATGGTATTCCAGCATGCGATTGTTCCGACAAGGGACGCCCGGAGATTGGTCCGGAGTTTTCGAAGCCATGTCAGCGTGTCTGGCCCAGGAGCGTCGCTGAAGCGGCCCGTAAGGCGCTTGCGTCGCTGCCGTCTCGGCATATGACTGCGATTCGGGACTGGATGGTGCCGCTCCTCGCAATGACGATGCCGGAGATAGCGCTCGCCCCCCATCTTCCCGCCCGCCAGATTTCATCCTATGACTAGCCCCATGAGCTCATCGGCCCGCCCAACACTTGCGCGATACGAGCGCCTGGCATTCCTGTCCTCCGGCACGCCGGAGGCCGAGCGCGCGCGTGCCGACCTTTCCGCCACCTATGGCAATGCGCGTCCCGATGATGCCGATGTCATTGTCGCCCTGGGCGGCGACGGGCTGATGCTGCAGGTGCTGCATCGCTTCATGGGCACCAACAAGCCGATCTACGGCATGAATCGCGGGTCGGTCGGCTTTCTGATGAATGAATTTTCCGGCGATGGCCTGCACGAGCGCCTGGCGGCGTCGCAGGCCTCCATTGTTCATCCGCTGACCATGCGGGCCACCGATGTGCAGGGCGAAATCGTGAACGCCCGGGCCATCAACGAGGTCTCTGTGCTGCGCTCCTCCTATCAGGCGGCCAAGATGCGGGTGTCGATTGATGGCACCGAGCGCCTGTCCGAACTGGTGGCCGATGGCCTGCTGGTGGCGACGCCGGCCGGATCGACAGCCTATAATCTCTCGGCCAACGGGCCGATTCTGCCGCTCGACGCGCCGCTCATGGCGCTGACGCCCATTTCCGCCTTCCGGCCACGCCGCTGGCGCGGGGCGCTGCTGCCCGATCAGGCCCGCGTCACGATCGAGGTGCTGGAGGCCGACAAGCGGCCGGTCGCGGCTGTGGCCGACCATGTCGAGATCCGGAATGTCATGAAGGTCGAGATCGCCATGGATCACGCCACCGGCCTCGTCCTGCTTCACGATCCCGGCCATTCGCTGGATGAGCGTATCCTGCGCGAACAATTCGGCTATTGAGACCGGATTTTTGAGGGGTCAGGTGTCGGCGTCCAGCGGTTGCGACATTTCCGAGATCCGCTTCCAGCTCACGAGATCCTTCACCACAAAGCCGTAGCTCGTGCGCTGGACCAGCTCCTTTTCCTCAAGGCGGAGCAGCTTCCGGCGCAGGGTTTCGCGCGGAATGTCCATGAAATCCGACAGGGAGACGATGTTTGCGGGCTTCACAAACATCAGATTTCCGGGCTGCTGATCGAAGTTTAGCCGACCGAGTGCGAAGAAAATCAGCAATTCATCAAATTCAATGCCATGGCGCGCACGCAGCGAGCTCATCAGCTTGAACATCCTGGCCGTGTAGCGTGCAAGGGTAGCAAGTTCGTTTCGTTCGGTCACAATTCATCTCCGAAATGTGATGAACGCTAGTGAAGATTTGCAGCAATTTCAACTGGCAAAGATTCACGTACCCATTATGAGCTCCAGCGCCGGGCGTGGTTTCCGCAAATTCCGCGGGGGCATGGCACCTGCTGCCGGGCCACCGGAGGGGCCGTCGCTGTTCCCCTGACCATGACCCTACATAAAGATACCTGTTCGCCGGTAGAGGAGGGTGATAAAAACTTGGTCATGAACGCACAAACCGCCGGGATGCTGACATGACAAATCCAAAGGCGACCGCTCACGAGCCTTTCTCGGTACCTCCCCTGGCCCTGTGTCCCAATGCAAAGACTGCGGTGCATTGCGAGCAGTGCCGCGTGCGCAGCCTGTCCCTCTGCGGGGCGCTGGAGACGGATGAACTCACGGCGCTGGACCGTCTGTCGCGCCCGCTGATTCTGTCGGCCCGGGACACGATTTTCGAGCAGGACGAACTCTCTGTATCCGTCTTCAATATCACTGCCGGTTCGGCGCGTCTTTACCGGCTGTTGCCGGATGGTCGCCGCCAGATCGTCGGCTTTGCGCTTCCCGGCGATTTCCTCGGTCTTGCAATGTCCGAGCGCAATGCGTTTTCTGCGGACGCGCTGACGGCACTCACCGCGTGCCAGTTTTCGCGCGCGCAATTTTCCGATTTTCTCGATGCCAAGCCGCATCTTCTGCGCAAGCTGCACACTATGGCAGGCCATGAACTCTCTCTGGCGCAGGAGCAAATGGTGATTTTGGGGCGCCGTTCGGCTGAAGAAAAAGTGGCGGCCTTCCTCATCGGCCTGCGCAAGCGCTGGGCGCGTCTGTCGACAGCTTCCGTCACCATTCCCTTGCCGATGACGCGACAGGA
>CAIWVR010000641.1 GCA_903916165.1 uncultured Hyphomicrobiales bacterium
GCCTTCATGCGACCGGTCCGGCGGACAGCATGGCGTCGCGTGCCGCCTGCCAGACACGCCGCGGTGTCAGCGGCGTCTCGTTGAAGCTGGCCTTGATGTCGGCAAACGCGTCGCCAACCGCATTGGCGAGCGCAGCGGGCGGGGCAATGGCACCGCCTTCGCCCACACCCTTGACGCCATATTCGGTGACCAGCGCCGGCGTGACGGAATGCGCGATCCGAACAGAGGGGACGTCCGTGGCACCGGGCATGATGTAATCGGCAAAGGTTGTCGCGAGCGGTTGGCCGTCGCTGTTGAACGGGATCTCCTCGAAGAGGCCCGTGCCAATGCCTTGTGCAATCCCGCCCTGCACCTGACCGTCGACGATCATCGGATTGACCATCGTTCCGCAATCTTCCGCAACCGCATAGTCCAGGATCTTCACCACGCCCGTATCTTCATCGACGGACACGACAACGGCATGTGCGCCATAGGAGAAGACGCCAGCGGATTCTTGCGGCTCATAGGTGCCAGTGGCCTCCAGCGTCGGCTCAACGCCTGCGGGCAGCATCTCCTGCCGCACATTCGCGGCCATGGCGATGTCCCTGAACGAGACGCTGCCCTGCGCGGTCACGACATGACCGTCCCTGAGCTCGACCGTCGCGGGATCTGCCTGAAGGATATGCGCGCCGATTGCCTTGATCTTCAGCGCGAGCTTGCGCGCGGTCGTTCCGACAGCGCCGCCCCCGAAAACAATCGACCGCGACGCAAAGGTGCCGAACCCGAATGGCGTTGTCGCCGTGTCGCCGTAGCGGATCCTGATCTGGTCGGGATGCATCGACAATTCATCGGCGGCAATCTGGGCGAGCGTGGTCTCGTGACCCTGGCCGTGATTTTGCACGCCGACATGGATGTTGACCGAGCCGTCCGGCAGCATGCGGACATTGGCCGCCTCATAGCCGGGCACGATGCGCGACTTGCGCTTGGACCATTCGACCACGCCGTGGCCGCTCTGTTCCGTATAGACCGCAAGACCGACGCCGATGCGCGGCGCACCGGGCTTGCGCGCCCGCTGCAGGGCGCGGATGGCGGGAATGTCGATCATGCGGACGGCGGTGTCGAGCGCATCGTGATAATCGCCCGTATCGAGCTTCAATCCGGCGATGGTCGTGTAGGGCATTTCCCCGCGGGTGACGAGATTGTGCTTGCGCAAGTCATAGGGCTCGATCCCCAGATGCTGCGCGAGCTCGTCGACAAGCCGCTCGATGGCGAAGCAGGCACCGGGCCGCGCGACGCCGCGATAGGGACCCATGGGGGCCTTGTTGGTGGCCACGGTCCAGGTGTTCACGTTCAGGCCGCGCATGCGGTAGGGGCCCGGCAGATTGCCCGCCGCCATGCTCGCTTCCATGAACGAGCCTGTCGGCCACAAAGCGTAAGCACCGGCATCAATATGCACGTCGCCCTCGACGCCGATGATGGTTCCATCTTCTTCTGCGCTGATGACGAGGTCATAATGATGATCGCGGCAATGAACCGATGCGAGCAGGTGCTCGCGGCGGTCCTCGATCCAGCGCACCGGATGCCTGCGCTTCAGGGCAATGGCGCAGACGGCGATTTCTTCCGGCAGCAGACGGTTCTTGCCACCAAAGCCGCCGCCGACATCCGGGACGATGACCCTGATCTGGTTTTCCGGAAGGCCAAGCGCGCGGGAAAGCCCAAGGCGCATGACATGCCCGCCTTGCGTCGACAGATAGACCAGCAATTCTTCCTGGCGCGGATCCCAGACGGCGACGCAACCGCGTGCTTCGAGCGAGACTGTCGCCTGCCGGTTCATCCGGAAGCGGCGACGCAAGCGCACGGGCGCGCCCGTCATGGCCGATGGATCGCCGGCGCTGATCGTGCGCGCGATATAGGCATTGTTGGGCCAATGCTCGAACAGGCGCGCGCTGCCGGATGTCATCGCGGCCACGGCATCGACGACCGCCGGCAATTCATCGCAGCCAACGGCCACACGCTCCGCAAGATCTTCGGCCCTGGCGCGCGTCGCCGCCACACAGGCTGCGATGGCTTGCCCGACATAGCGGACCTTCCCGGAGGCGAGCGCAGGATAGGGGGACTGGCGAAAGGCTTCCAGTTCGGGGCCGGCTTCCAGCACGCTCAAGCCAGGCAGATCCTCGATCGTGTAGACGTCAGCCGCCGCATCCGCGGGCTTGGTAACGCTCAAAAGTCGGCCATGCGCGACCTGACTGCGGACAAAGGCAATATCCTGCATGCCGGGCAAGCGGACGTCAGCAACAAACATGGCAACGCCAGCAAGATGGCGGGCATCCTCCTTGCGCAGGAGGCTCCTCCCGATCCAACCGGGGGCATCATGCGTTGCATCATCGCCCATTCCGCAAAGGCTCCCGTGCTGGGCTCAGATGCCGATCCGAGCGAGACAAGTGTACAATTTATTGTTTGGTACAGATAAGCCAACAACCTCTTTGTAATCAGAGAAATTACATCATCTGTCTGACCTTTGCTGCCGGTATTGTGCCAAAAAAGTTACATGGGCGCAGGCGTCTGTAAAGCCCTTTTTAGCAGCGCCATGCCCGTAACGGTGCAAGGACAGGGTGCGAGATGGACCGCCTTCGGGCCTCGCTCCATACCCACGGACTGCCAGCAGACACGAAAGCATCAAGAGCCTTGGCCGCCTTTGCTGCATTTCCCGATTTACGATGCGCTCGCGGAGGGCTAGCTTGCCTCTTGGAAAAAACAAGCCGCAAGAAAATCAGGGAGGACATATGACACCTCAGGCATGGCCAGAGGCCCGTGGCTGTTGCCGCAGACTGCAACGGAACGCGCAAGAGCGCGCGTCGCAGGATGCCCCCGGGCCTTTCTGAACCTTCGCGCGCCTCCTGCAGGCCGACGCCTCATGATCCCCAAAACCAGGACGACTCCCCGCCTGAAACGCCGCGCGGCACGTCGCTCAACAAGGTCACACCCATGAACATACCGCCCAATCTCATGTACGGTCATCGCGCGCGCATCGGCTACACATCGCCCCCGCTCACGACCGAAGTCTTTCCCTATGAATTCTACAAGATCGTTCCCGAGGGCGTGTCCCTTGTGGTGACCAGCCTCGCGATCGTCGTGCGGTCCAAGGAGGAGATCGACAAGTCCTACGAGATCAGCATGAATGCCGCACGCGAGATGGCGGCGGCCAAATGTGACCTCATTATGCTTGGCGGCGTTCCGATCAACCTGTCGCGCGGCACGAAGAATGCGGAGCAAATGGTCGAGGATCTCGAAGCCGAACTGGGCGTGAAGGTTTCCACGAGCCAGTCCGCGCAGGTCAAGGCGGCGCGCGCGCTCGGCTCGAAGAAGATGGTTGTCGCCCATCCTTATGAAGACAAGGATACGACGCGCATCTCCTCCTATAATGCGCATATGCAGTGCGAGACGCTTGGTGCCATGGCCTTCGGCTCGCCCTTCAACCAGATCGGCCGGATTCCGCGCGACGGCGCGCTTCAGCTCGGGCGCGCGCTGATGAAAGCATATCCCGACGCAGATACGATCATCATGCCGTCGCCGCACTGGCCGACCATCGAAAGCATCGAGCCGCTCGAGCAGGAGTTCGGCATCAATGTGATGACCGCGCTGCAGGTGATCGTCTGGGATGCGCTCCGCCGCTGCGGCATCAACGACAAGATCGAAGGCTATGGCAGGCTGTTTCGTGAATTTTGACACTGGCCGACAGGGACGCATACCGGGAGATCTGACATGAACAGACTTTTCATCGGCCTCGTCGTCGCAATGGTCGCGGCACCCGTTCAGGCGGACCCTGTCGCCGACTTCTATCGCGGAAAGTCGATCACCATGCTGGTCGCCAGCGGCGTTGGCGGCGGCTACGATACTTACGCGCGCGTCTTTGCACGCCACGCCATCAAGTTCATTCCCGGAACGCCGGGCATCATCGCCAAGAACCTGCCTGCGGCTGGCGGGCTCGTGGCCGCCAGCACGCTCTACAACAACGTCGACAAGGATGCCCTGACGATCGCGGCGCTGGCCAATGTGTCGACGCTCGACCCGCTGTTTGGGAATCCGGGCGCGCGGTATGACCCGCGCAAGTTCGGCTGGATCGGCTCCATCGGGAAGCTGCAGAACGTCTGCGCGACCTGGTTCACAAGCCCTGTGAAAAACATTGAAGACGCGAAAAAGCGCAATGTGATCGTGGCCGGTGCCGGCGCAGCCTCGAACACCGCTGTCGTGCCACGCATCGTCAACGAACTGCTGGGAACACGCTTCAATGTCGTCGCGGGCTATGATCCGGCGGGCGGCCTCACCATGGCTGTCGAGAGCGGCGAGGCGGAAGGCATTTGCGGTCTCTCCTGGTCCACCATCAAGGCCTCGCGTCCTGACTGGCTCGCCGGCAAAAAGCTCAACGTGATCCTCCAGATGAGCATGGAAAAACTGCCCGAGCTGATGGACGTGCCCAGCGCGCTCGATCTCGTCACCGATCCCGCCCGCAAGCGGGTCCTCGAACTGATCCTGATCCGGCAGGAGACAGGCCGTCCGCTGGCCACGGCGCCAGGCAGCCCGCCGGACCGGCTCGCCGCCTTGCGCAAAGCCTTCGAGGCCACGATGAAGGATCCGGAGTTCCTCGCCGACGCCGAACGCAACCAGATGGAAATCGACCCGCTGACGGGTGCCGGCATCGAGGCCTTTCTCGACAAGGCCTATGCGGCACCGGCGGACGTCATCGCGCAGGCTGCCGCACTGGTCGGGCCGCCCTCGGAGATCAAAAAGCCCTGAGAGCGTTCTGGCTGCGGCAAGTCCAGACATCACCCGCGGTGCTGGCCTGCCTCAAGGAACTTGTTTGGTCTTCGAGAGACGTCCCGTCCAGTCGGGGGGATTCTGCTGCTTGATGCGCAAGCCATCCTTGACGAGTTCCTTGATCGCACCGGCCACAGGCATGGAGAGCCCGACGGAATCAGCAATTTTGCTGACGATCTGCATGTCCTTCAGCGCCCAGATGAAGGACACATTCTCCCAGTTCTGCAGGGCGTCGGAGGCTCCCGATCCGAGCAGCAGGGCATCGCGCAAACGCACCAGATCCACGCCATTGGCCTCGCTGAGACGACCCGCCTCGATCAGGGCGATGCCATTCACCCACAGCAGGAAGTTGTTCATCGACTTCCCGAACTGGCCAGCGCCGACATCGCCGAGCAACACGACCTGTGAGCTGAAGGTGCGGTAGACGGGATCGAGAGCTGCGAAGACCTCCTGAGAGGCACCGACAAGCGTCAGCATCGTGCCGTCATCTGCGGCCTTGGCGCCACGGCAGATCGGCGCGTCGGCGAGCAGGATGCCTTTCACGGCAAGTTCTTTCGCCAGCCATTTGACATGATCGGGCGTGCAGGTCGACGAAACGGCGACAATCGAACCGGCGGGCATGGTCTCGATCAGGCCTCCCGGGCCAAGCACAACCTGCGTGGCCTCGTCGTCGAAGCCGACGGCAATAATGACAAAGCACGCCGCAGCACCCACTTCGGCAGGCGTTCCAGCCACGTGCGAGCCATGGTCCCGGGCTGCGGCCTCGCACTGGCGTGCGTCGAGGTCATTGACGATGGTCTTGTAGCCATGATGCGTCAGATGTTTCGTGATCGCCAGACCCATGCGGCCAATGCCGACAAGGCCGATTGTCTTTTTGTTTTCATCCGTCATCGTCATTCTCGCTGTTGCGTTCAAGCGCGCGTCGTTTGGGTCACAGGGCAAGCTGCTCGCGCAGAAGGCCGGGGTTGGCCTGCAACATGTCGCTGGATCCCTGGAAGGTCACGGCACCCTTGTTCAGGATGTAATGGCGGTCGGCGATGGCGAGCGCGACCCTGATGTTCTGTTCGATAATGAGCACGGCCACGCCAGCGTCGCGGACGCTGCGGATGATCGCCATAATGTCCTGAACGATCAGCGGAGCCAGTCCCTCGGAGGGTTCGTCGAGAATCAGAAATTGTGGATTGAGCAGCAAAGCCCGTGCAATCGAGAGCATCTGCTGTTCGCCGCCCGACAACTTGGTGCCGCGGAACGCGCGTCGCTCCTCAAGACGGGGAAACATGCGATAGACGTCCGGAAGGGACCAGCGCGCGGCCACGCCCGGCCGGGCCGCCACCAGAAGATTTTCCTCGACCGTCAGGCTCTTGAAGATTCCGCGCTCCTGCGGCACGAAGCCGATGCCGAGCCGGGACACGCGGTGGGAAGCCAGTCCGCCAATTTCGCGGCCCTGAAACCGGATGCTGCCGGGCCGCGGCGCAAGATAGCCCATCACCGACAGGAGCGTCGTGGTTTTTCCCGCGCCGTTGCGACCCAGAAGCGAGACGATCTCCCCTTCGCCAACATGCAGGGAAACGTCGTGCAGAATATGGCTCGCCCCGTAAAAGGCATTCAGCTTCTCGACCACAAGACTCATTGCGGAGCTCCGAGATAGACTTCCTGCACACGGGGATCATCCGCGACGGCGCGCGGCGCGCCGCTGGCGATCACCTCGCCATAATAGAGGACGGTGATGTGATCGGCGATCGAGAACACGACTTCCATGTCATGTTCGATCATCAGGATGGCGATCTCGCGCGGCAGCGCACGAATGACATTGATCATCTGCGCGGTCTCGCTCGGCGACAGTCCAGATGTCGGCTCGTCGAGCAGCAAGACCGTGGGGCTGGTGGCCAGCGCGACGGCGACTTCGACCTGACGGAGATCTCCATAGGACAATTTGCCGACAGGCTGCGCCGCGATCCGGCCAAGGTTCATCTGCTCGATGGCTTGCTCGGCTTGCGCCAGAACACCCGTGTCGCTGCGCCAGCTGCGAAAGAGATCGTAGGTTCGGCCATGCGCCGCCTGCACGCCGAGCCGCACGTTTTCAAAAACAGACAGGGCTTGGAACAAGGTGTTTTTCTGAAACGTGCGGGCGAGACCGGCGCGCGCCCGCAGGGGGGCGGGAAGTCGCGTGATCTCTTGGCCATGGAGGAAGATCTTGCCGTTGTCCGGCGCAAGCTGGCCGCCAATCTGGTTGATCAACGTCGTCTTGCCCGCGCCATTGGGACCGATGATGGTGTGGCGCTGCCCCGGGGTGACGTCGAGCGTCACGGCATTGGACACGACGAGGCTTCCAAAAGCCTTGGAGATGTTTTCAAGCCGCAGCATCAGCGTCGCTCACCTGATCGGAAAAGCCTCTTGCCAAAACCGAGAATGCCGTCCGGACAGACCATGACGCAGGCCACGAAAATGCAGCCGACAATGAGCAGCCAGTGGGAGGTGTGTGTGCTGACAATGTTCTTGACGGACAGGAACAGACCGGCGCCGAGGACTGGTCCCAGCAGCGACCCCTTGCCCCCGAGGATCACCATCAAAAGGATCATGCCCGACGTGCCAAACGAGAGGGCGTCGGGCGAAACAAAGCCATTGTAAAAGGCATATAAGGCACCGCCCAAGCCAGCGATGGCGCCCGAAACCGCGAAGGCAGCGAGGCGGATGCGGCGTGTCTGGTAGCCGATCGCCTCCATGCGCAGGCTGCTCTCGCGGGTTCCCACCAGCGCATGTCCGAAAGGCGAGGCGATCACCATCCGCATGACCAGCAGCACGCCGGCAAGACCGGCGGCCGTGAACAGATACATCGGGCCCGCATCGGACAGATCGAACCCGAAAAGTTCCGGACGAAGCAATCCGCCGACGCCGTCCGAACCGCCGGTCAACGGTCGCCATTTGATCGCGCCCGAGTTCAGCAATTGCGCGAAGGCCAGGCTCATCATGAAAAAGCCGACACCGCCGAGGCGCACGCAGAAGGCACCAATCACAATGGCGGCAGCCGTGGCCATCCCCACGCCCCCGGCAAGCCCAAGCCAGGGACTGACATCATATCGTGTCGAGATGAGCACGGTCGCATAGGCACCAAGGCCGAAGAAAGCCGCATGACCGAAGGACACCATGCCGCCATAGCCCAGAATGAGGTTCAGGCTCACCGCCACGATCGCAAAAATCATGATCTCGGTAATGACATCGAGCCCATAACCGCTGAGGACGGCCAGCGGCGACAGCACGACACAGGCCAGCAGCATGGCAACAAATACAAAGCGGCGCGCTGCAGGCTGTTTCGGAGGCAATATCATGGATGTCATCTAGCCTCCCGCCGGATCTTGGCCGAACAGGCCGTAGGGCCGGACCAGGAGAATGCCGATCATCGCGAAATAGATCAGGAACATGGACAAGCCCGGAATATAGGCTTTGCCGAGCGTATCGGCGAAGCCGATGACCAGACTGCCAATCAGGGCACCGCGCAGGCTGCCAAGGCCGCCGATGGCGACGACGATGAACGCGGGGATCAGGACTTCGACATCAATGCCGGAAAAGACGCCGAGCAGCGGACCCGCGACCACGCCAGCAAGCGCGGCCAGTCCGCCGCCGATTGCAAAAGTGGCGGTGCGCAGGGCTGGTACATTCAATCCAATACCCATGGCGGTGCGCGCATCGTCGACGCCTGCGCGAACCATGGACCCGGCTCGCGTGCGTTCAAGCACGAGCCAGATCGCAAATGCGCAGATGAAACCGAAGGCGAGCAGCGCCAGACGATAGGCCGGGAAGACATTGCCGAGAATGGCGACACCTTCGCGCAGGCCTTGCGGCTCCTGCAAGCTGGAAAGGCCCTTGCCCCAGATGGTCTCGGTCACGTCAGTCAGGATGAAAGACAGTCCGAATGTCAGAAGGACCTGATCAAGCTGGCTGCGCGCGTAAAGTCGTCGCAGAAAGACAATCTCGATCAGTCCGGCGACCGCCATGACCGGAATTGGCGCCAGCAGCATGGCAAGCCAAAAGCTGCCGGTCGCCGCCGTCACCGACAAGGCGACGAAGCCACCGAGCATGAAGAACGATCCATGCGCGAGGTTCACAATTCCCAGCAAGCCGAAAATCAGGGCGAGGCCAGCTGAGACAAGGAACAGGAGCACGCCATAGACGAGCCCGTTCAGCAATTGTGTGAGAAACAGATCCATGTCTCAGCCGCGCGCGCCGTCAGGCCTTGTTGGGGGGATAATCCCCGACATTCGCCACCGTCGCAATCGGTTCATTGCGCAGCACGCCATCCACCTTCTCGACTTTCCGGATGTAGACATTCTGGATCGCCTGATGCGTGACCTGATCGAACGACACGGGACCGCGCGGTGCCTTGATGTTGGTCTTTGCGAGCGCGGCCGCGAAAGCAGCGGCATCCTCGACGTTGCCATCGATCAATTTGGCCGCATCGTCGATGATGCGCATGGCGGTGTAGCCGCTTTCATCGAAGACACCCGGATAGGATTTTTTCTTTTCCCGGAAAAGCTCGACATAGGCCTTGTTTTCAGGCGTATCCAGCGTTTCGCAATAGATGCTGGAGGATATCGCACCCAGCGCACTGTCGCCCTGCCCCGAAAATGTGTCAGCATCGAGCGTCGACTGGAAGCCAATGAGGTCGGACTTCGCCTTGAGGCCGAACTGATCATATTGCTTGACGAAGCGGATCGCATCGCTGCCGCTGTAGAAGACATAGGTCATCGGCGGGGGCGAGGTCACGAGGTCGGAGATATAGGCGCTGAAATCGTTCGTCCCAGGCGGCGTGAAGATCTCCTTGACGACCTTTCCGCCACCCTTGACGAAACTGTCGCGGAAGGCGTCGGCGATGTCATGTCCCGCCAGATAATCGGAGGCGATGACGGCGGCCTCGCGCTTGAGATTGGCTGCGGCCCAGGTGCCCATGGTGCTGGCAACCTGCCAGTTGGAGAGGGTGGCCCGAAACATGTGCGGCAGACGTCCCTTCGTGAGCTCTGTCGAGCCTGCGCCGGTGACGATCCAGGGCGTGCCGGCCTTTTTCATATAGGCCGCGATCGCCGCCGCAATATGACTTCCCAAGGGGCCGGCGAGGATCTGGATCTTTTCGCTCTCGACAAGCTTGCGGGCCTTCTGCAAGGCGACCTGCGGATTGAACTCATCATCCTCACGCAGCAGCTCAACCGACCGACCGGCAATCTTCCCGCCGACCTGATCGAGATAAAGCTGCAGGCCCTCGAAAATGGCCTGACCGTAGATGCCGCCGGCCTTGTTATAGACATTCAGACAGCCGATCCGGATCGGCGCCTTGGTGACCTGCGCGATCGCGGGCATCGGAAAAGCTGAAACAAGCGACCCTGCGGTGACAAGGCCGGCGCCGCGCACGAGGTCGCGGCGGGTTGCTGACGGCGTCTGCGAACGTTTCTCAACCATGTGCAAGCCCTCTGATCAAAGTGGAAAACAAAGTCCGTTACAGTTTTGGCGCACCGAAGCGCAATCCCGCCCGCTCCATGCGCGGCAATACTTCATCACGGAAGAACGGCAGTTCCGAAATATAATCGACGAAACCGAGCGCCATGCCGTCGATGCCGGCGCGATGCAGGGTGACGAACTGCTCCACCACCTCGTCAGGATCGCCGATGATCGGCCAGGTGCCGATGCCGCCAATCAACCGCTCCTTCATCTTGACGAGCTTGTCCATGGGGATCGACTTCTGGTGCTGCCGGATTGCGAGAATATGATCGACAGCAGCCCAATCGCCCTGCTCGTGAACGATATAATGATGATATTCGGCGGCTTCCTTCGCGGTGGCACGGCAGATCACGTGACCGCTGGCAAACACCCGCTGTCGCTCGGCCGATCCCGCGCGGAGACCTTCAAGTTCCGCAGCCAGCGTCTCGAGCGCGATGATGTTCATGAACAGGCTGTCTGCATTGGCCATGGCAAATGCGCGCCCCGCACCGGAGGACCCCGCGCTCAGGATGATCGGTCGCTTGCCGCCCTGCGGCTTGGGTTCAAGCTCGACACCCTTCAGCTTGAAGAAAGTCCCATCCAGATCGAAGGGTTCGTGCTCCGCCCAGATCCGCTTGACCGTCGAGATCCATTCCTGAGCGTAGGCATAGCGGGCATCATGCTCCAGAAGCTCGACGCCAAACATTTCAAACTCCGGCTGATTGCCGCCGGCAACAATATTGAGGCCGTAGCGGCCACCGCCAATGGCCTGGATCGTCACGGCCTGCTTGGCAGCAAAGACCGGATTAATGAAGGGAACGTGGATCGTCGAAAACAGCGTGATCCGCTCTGTCGCGCCGAGCAGACCCGCGGCCCAGGCCATCGTCTCGAAACTGCTGCCTTGCGCGTTCGAGGCACCACGATAGCCATGCCATCGGGCGATCGGCAACAGGAAGTCCAGACCCGCCTGCTCCGCCAAACGCGCCGCAGTGACATTATTCTCCCACGTCGCGCGCCAACGGTCGGGCGCACGGGTGACGGCGAGGCCGCCCTCGCAGTTCATCCCGAACAGCCCGAGCTGGAAAGCGTGACGCACATCGCCAAAGGCTTGGCGCGGCCCGGAAGCGGCCGGTCCAGTCGCGAGACCGGACGAGAGTTTCTGCACTGACATTCCGCCTCCCTCAGGCCCCGCTTTTGCAGCGATGTACCAAGTGTCGACATACAACGATTTTCTTACGCCGTAAACCAGAATAGAGGACTTGAATCCAGCCGGGATGACAGGTGTAATGGGGCAATGATCAAAGGCTCAACTGGAGACAGGGTCGACAGTGCGATCGGGGATGCCTTTCATAGGCTCGCCTCGAGTGCCGACACTTCAGCTCCACTTCACGTAGACGCCGCGACCTCGATGGAATTGTCGCGGCGGATCATCCGGCAGGTGGTCGCCCATCAACATGACCGACCCTCACTCGTGGCCGAGATCGCCATAGAGATCGGCGCAGAGATCATCGAGGGCACCCGCCAACCCGGCGACGACCTCAACACCGTGGAACTCGCCCGACGTTTCTCGACCAGCCGCACGCCGATCCGGGAAGCCTTGCTGCTCCTCGAAACTCAGGGCCTGATCGTGGTGCCGCCACGCCGGCGCCCGCGTGTCGCCGCATCCGACGTCGACCTTGTCCGGGAAGTGTATGAGCTTCGAAGCCGCCTGCTGGAAATGGCGGCCGCGCATATTGCAGCTCACGCTTCAGAAGCCGAGATTTTGGCACTGCGCCAGATGATCGCTGACATGGAACGCGCGAAACATAGCCTGCGCGCCTTCTTGTGGAGCAATGTCGTTCTCCACGATTACATGACAAGCATTGGCGGCAATCGTCTGGCACGGAAGGTGGTCGAATCCCTTCTGCTGCGGACCCTTCCCCTTCGAAAGCTAAGCTTGTCGCAGCCAGATCGCCTGTTGAGATCCCTCGACGACCACAAATTGCTGCTGAGAGCCATCGAGGACCACGATATCAATCTCGCAGTCGCGCTTGTGAGATCCAATCATCTTTCGGCGCTCAGGAACGTCTTGCATGCACTCAAAGGCGGCTGATCGTCCTGAACGGCCGCCCATCAACTGGTGCCGCCGATACCCTCCCCCTGCTTTCGCAGGCCATGTCCGCACGAGCCCATACCCGTAAGCCTGGCGCAATCGCATCCGCCCCAGCGGAGCTGCGGCCATGGCACGCTCACCCGCGGATCGCCCTTGCGCCTGATCTCGCCATCGGTCACCATTTCCCGGTAAGACAAGGGTGCGCAAGGCGCAGGTCTTTCGCCTCCTGCTGTGCCCAAGAACAAGAAAAACATAGGAGATGACCATGGCCGAGCGGGACGCAACGCTGAAAAATCGCACCGCGATGTACAATGACAACAGGCTGAAGATCGGCCTGTTCGGCGCCAATTGTTCCTCTGGCCGTGCCGTCACCACCGTGCCGGAACGCTGGTCGGGCTCGTGGCGCGACACGCTGGCGCTGGCGAAGGCCGCTGACGCGGCCGGCATTGATTTCATGCTGCCGATCGGCCGCTGGAAAGGCTATGGCGGCGACACGGATTATCAGGGCGCAACACTCGAGACGCTCACCTGGGCGAGCGGACTGCTCGCCGCCACGCAAAACATCAGCGTGTTCGGCACGGTGCATGCGCCGCTCTTCCACCCGCTCATCGCCGCCAAGGAATTTGTCACGGCCGATCATATCGGCGAGGGCCGCTTCGGCCTCAATGTCGTCTGCGGCTGGAACGAGGGCGAGTTCGACATGTTCGGCGTGGCGCAGCGCGATCATGAGCGGCGTTACGATTATGCGCAGGAATGGATTGAAATCGTCAAACGTGCCCTCTCGCCCGACAATGATTTTGACCACAAGGGCGAATATTTCGACCTCAAGGGTGTACGTCTGAAGCCCAAGCCCTGGGGCGGCGCAAGACCGATGATGATGAATGCGGGCTCGTCGGAGGCGGGCCGCTCTTTCGCCTTGCGCAATTGCGACGGATTTTTCACCTCCGCCTCGCGCGTCTCACTGGAAGAAACCCGCGACAAGGTGCAGGGCATCAAGGCGCAGGCAGCGGACTATGGCCGCGAGATCGACGTCTATACAGTTGGCGTCATGACGCTGCGCCGCACCGCGAAAGAGGCGCAGGATTACTACCGCCACGCGATCATTGACGGTGCCGACTGGAGCGCGGTGCGCGACATTCTGGCGTTGAAGAAGATCTCGCCCGAGACAGTGGGTCAGGACGAGTACGACCTGAAGAAAAAACAATATGCGAACGGCATGGGCGGGCTGCCGATCGTCGGTGATCCCGACATGGTCGCCAACATGTTTGCCGATCTCAGCCGTGCGGGCCTGCGCGGCGTCGGCATTTCGATGGTGAATTACGGCGATGAATTGCCGCTCTTCGTCGAGGAAGTTCTGCCGCGCCTGAAGAAGATGGGCGTGCGCGCCCTGTGATCAGTTCGTCCCCAACGCGGCTTGCGTGCGGGCAATGACATCGGGCGGCGTCGCCAGGATCTGGACGATCGCCGCCTGCGTCTCTTCCCCGGTCATCGGATCGATATCGATTTTCACACGGTCCGCTTCCGCCAGAAACGCCTCGTCACGCATCATCGCGTCGAAACCACGGCGCAGCAGCGCCACCCTTTCCGCCGGGACGAGCGGCGGCGCCGCAAATGGTCGGCTGATGGCGGTCGTGAGCGACAGGAAACGCGCGACAGCCTCGCGCTGCGCATCACCTGCCACAAGATCGGTGAGCAGGGGCACGGACGGCAGGTCCGGATCGCGCTTCAGGCCGATCTGGACCAGCGGCAGAAGCTTGTTCTCGCGCACAGCGTCCGGAAAGGTCGCCTTGTAGCTCGGCCAGGTGTTGGTGCCGCGCCCGTCGACCTCGCCGCGTTCCATGGCGAGATTGATCTGCGCGCCGCCCGTATAGCCGGTGATGACCTTGAAGCGGGTGCCCAGCAGCGCATTATAGACGCGCGGCATCTGCGCATCGGGCGAGCCTGCGCCCGTCGAGCCCACGAGCGTCTCGCGGTGGCGCGCATCGTCGATGCTCTTCACCGGCGACGTATGCCAGACAACGGTCACATTGGGCGACTGGCTCGCATTGCCGATCCAGTTCATCACGCCCAGCGAGGCCTGCAGGCCCGGCTGCCCGGTGGGCTCATGGACAAGAAGCCCTTGCCCGACCAGCGTCAGGAATGTGCCGTCCTGCGGCGCGAGGCGCGCCGCGTGGTTGAAGGCGGTCAGGCCGCCAGCGCCGGGCATGTTCGTGGCGATGAAGCCCGGCGAGCCGGGAATGAAGCGGCCGAGATGTCGTGCAACGAGGCGCAGCAGCGTGTCATAGCCGCCGCCCGGACCGGTATGCGTCGACAAGGTGATGCTCTTGCCCGCGTAAAAATCCTCGGCCTGCGCGGGGACGCCGGCGAGGCAGCAAGCGAGCAGGGCAAGCCCCCCGACATGACGCACCGCGCGCACCCTCATGGCGCGGGCTTGTAGGGACCGAGCTCGTTCAGCACGGCCTGCAGGAAGGAGAGGTCCACGCCCTGCTCCACCTCGACCTTGCCCTCGATCAGCTTCGCCTCGCGGAAGATGCGCAGGTCCTGTTTCATGCTGGGAATGTCGAGCTTGCCGTCCGGATGGATCGCGCTCAGCACAAAGGAGCGATGCACGGCGGGATCTTTCACCAGCGAATATTCGGTCAGGATCGTGACGACGGCATCGCCTTTCGGGCCGGCGAATTTCCCATCCACAAGCGAATCATTATGGTCGCGAACGCCGCGCAGATAGGCTTTCAGGAAACGCGTTGCCAGGGCGGGGTCCTTCTTGGCGAACTGGCCGGAATAGAGCACGGCGGAAATCTGGTGATCGGGATAGATCTCGTCGTCGCTGATCACCTTGACGGCACCTGCCTCCATGGCCTGCGTCGCCTGTGGCTCGGCCGGCAGGGCCGCGTCAACCGCCTTGTTCGAAATGGCCAGAACCATTTGCGAAAAGGACATATGGACCTCGTCAATATCGTCGCGCTTCAGGCCTGCCTTCTCGAGGATTTTGACCATTGTGCCCATGGCAGCCGTGCCAGGGGCAGAGGTGGCGATGCGCATGCCCTTGAGATCGGCGAGCGACTTGAAGCGACCGCTGTCGACAAGATCCTTGCGCACCAGAAGCTTCTGGCTGGAGCGTCCGGGCGGCGTCGAATTTTTGTCGGCGACGATGCGGATGTCGATGCCACGCGCGATGGCATTGTAGAGCCCCGCTGACATGCCGCCGGCACCAACATCGAGATCGCCTGACCCGAACAGGGAGTTCATGCGCGCCGCAGAATCGAAAACGATGAATTTCGGGTTCACGCCCGCCTCGCGAAAATAGCCGCGCTTGTCGGCGATGAAAAAGCCGACATCGGTCGCCGAATTCGTCAGTCCGATCGTGACCTCGATTTCGGCCGCATGAACAGGTGCACATGGAGCAAAGACGAGACCGGTCAGGGCAAGCGCAAGGTGGAGAGCGTTTCGAGCAAGCCGAGCAGACAGAGTGCGCGCCACAGATTGTCCAGGCGCAAGGATCGCGTCGTGCATGCCATAGTCCTCCCCATTCTTTTTTGGAATGCTGGGGCAGGCGGGCAGGCGTGTCAAATAGTCCCTTGGACGCGGTTGCCCTGGACGCCGGTCAGAAGTTGCGGGACTTTGCTCCGCGCCAGAAAACGAGGATCGAGGCGATGAGAATCACCATCGAACCCATCAGCCCGCCCTGATAGCCAAAGCCCAGATGGTCAGACAGCACACCGGTGAAAAAGGGTCCAAGGATCAAGGCGAAATCCTGCGCCGTGCGCAACAGGCCCATATAGAGGCCGCGCTGGTTGTCCGGTGCGACCTCGGCGACGTAAGCGATCAGCGTCGGGGTCGCAATACCAGACCCCGCACCGAACATGATGGCGGTGAGCCAAAGGAAGACCGGGTGATGCCCAAAGGCCAGCAGGGCGCAGGCGGCGAAGGTCGCGAGCCCTGCGATAATGATGGAGCCGACCCGACCAAATGCGCGCGACAGCATGGCATTGAACGGCAGGACGACCAGATTGGCGCAGGCCCCGGCCGTCAGCAGCATGCCAATCGCTGCCATGTCCCAGCCAAACTGGCTTTGCGCGATGAGCGGCATAACGATCCAGTTTGACGCGGTGCGTGCATAGAAGATCGCAAAATACATCAGGCCGACGCCAGCGCTGGCCGCAGCAATGGCGCGCACCGAGCCGGTTGCCTCCCGCGGCCCGGTGACCCTGTTTTCCTTCGGCCAGGGAATGAGCACGAAAGCCGCCACGCCCGCGAGCGCAATCAGGCCGTTGACGAAATAGGGAGCAGAATAGCCCCAGCTGGCCGCGATCAGGCCCCCGAGGGCCGGCCCCAGCGCGGTCCCGGTCATATTGGCCGCCTGGTAGAAGGAGGCGTCGCGCAATCTCTGGCCGGGTGTCCCAAGATCGGCAACAGCCGCCAGAGCGGCGGTCATGAAAGAAGCCGAGGCCATGCCCAGCAGCAGGATGCCAACGAAAAACGCCTCGATGCTGTGGGTGAAGACGACGCCGAAAGAGGCCAGAGCCAGCAGCACGCAGCCTATCTGCATCATCCGGCGGCGCCCGAAGCGCTCCGACGCCAGACCCGAGGGGAGATTGGCCATGAGCCGCGCGCCGCCATAGCAGGAGACGAGCAGGCCGATGACCGTCGGCCCCGCGCCGAGCTCCTGCCCATAAAGGGCGATGACCGACCAGATCATGCCATTGCCGATCTGCTTCAGGAACACGAGGCCCATCAGAATGGCGAGCGGGCCGGAGGGCAGATCAATGCGACGGGACAGAAAGGTGCGGGGGATCACGGCTTGCTGTGTCTTTCCTCGAAAATCCCGCGCCTTCGACGTGCGGCGCAGTCGACGTCCCGGCAGGTCCTGAAGCCGGGCTAGACCCAAGCAAGTACACCCAGCAAGTCCGCTTCACAAATCGACCTGCCTCACCTAGACTCCGGAGCAGGGCCAAAATTTTCAAAACAAGAGACAGGCCCACGGGAGGAACGGCACATGACGGCACCGACGCCAAAGGCTTTCACACGCCGCCATGTCTGCAGGGCAGCCATGGGCGTGACAGCAGCCGCGATCGTGCCGCGCGCGTCCCTGGCGGATGGTGATTTCTACAAGGGTAAGACGGTCCAGCTGGTTGTGCCTTTCTCACCAGGCGGCTTTTATGACATTGCCGGGCGCATCGTCGCCCGCCACTTGCCCCAGCATATCGACGGGCATCCCAATGTCGTGGTGCAGAACCAGCCGGGTGCCGGCGGGCTGTCAGCTGCCAACAGGCTCGCCAATGGAACACCACGCGACGGCCTGACCATCGCCACCGTCAGCCGCTCGATTCCCCAGCTCTATTTGTGCGGTGATCCCAATGTGCAGTTCGATCCGCTGAAACTGACCTGGCTCGGCTCGCTGTCGTCTTATGCCGATGACGCCTATCTGCTGGTCGTGAATGCATCGAGCCCGGTCAAGACCATCGACGATGCACGCAAGACGAAGCTCAATCTTGCCGGTGTCGGCGTGGGGGCCACCAACACGACCTTTGCGCTGCTGGCCAAGGAATTGCTCGGCGTGAACACCGATGTCGTGCGCGGCTTTCCCGGTGCCAATGACATCTGGCTCGCCATGGAGCGCGGTGAAATCGACGGTCAGGTGATCGACGTGTCAGCCATCATGGCCGGACGGCCGCAATTGTGGAACGAGGGCAAGCTGCGGGTGCTGGTGCAATTTGCCCGCTCCACCCGCATGACAGAACTGCCCGACGTCCCCACCGGGCGCGAACTTGTCACCGATCCGAAAGATCAAGCCTATCTGGCCTTTGCCGAAAACCCGTTCTTCATGGCCCTGCCTTTCGCCGCCCCCCCGGAGATTCCGGTTGATCGGGCGGCGACCCTCGAAAAGGCCTTCATGAAAATGGCCATGACGAAGGAGTTCCGTGCCGAAATGCTGCTCGCCGGGATGAAGACCAGCCCCGTGGACGGCAAAGCTGTCCGACTGGTGATCGAGGAAGCCGCCCGGGCGCCAAAAGAGGTGCGTGAGCGGCTGGGCAAGCTCATCATCTCAAAATAACCGTTGATATGATCCAGGCTGCTTTGAAGTCCGCTGCTGGCTTTTTGATCCGCGAGCCAGCCATGTCATCCGCAGAGGCGTCCCCGCCAAAGCAGGCGCAACAAGTAAAAGCCGCGAATGCAGCACGAGCCTGCCTGTCTTGGCAGCCTGCCATTTCAAGACCGAAGCACATCTTCGAACGCGTTGAGCATGTATCATTTTCTGGCTGAGCCACCGCCTGCCATACGGGCGGCTAAAGAAGGAATGAGGGGTCTATGGGGAGCCTGCTGACTGATCGCGTTGCTGTCATATCCGGGGGAGGTGGAGACATCGGGGGAGGCA
>CAIWVR010000642.1 GCA_903916165.1 uncultured Hyphomicrobiales bacterium
CATGAGAGCGCAGGACAATGTCGATGGATTTCGGGCTTGGCTTCGAGGTGGGGGAAGCCGGCCCGGGGGCGTCGTAGATCATGGCGACAAGCCCGGCGCTTCCCTCCCGTGAGCCCTCGTTGCAAGGAGGCGGAGGCAACGTGGCAATCCATCTTCGTGCGATTGCCATCAGAGATATTGCTTCGTCGCTGCGCTTCTCGTAATGACGAACGTCTGAATAGCTGGCCCCTTCAACTGCGGCGTCGAGATCATGCCCGTCAATTCGCTCTCGGGCAGGGACATCAGGAAACCTTTATCGAAGACATCGCCCATCTCTGACGTGATCCCGTTCTTGCGCAGCGCCTTGATGAATTTACGATGGATGCGGCGATCCTTGTCTTCATATTCGATCTGCCGATCGCCCTGCTTGACCGAGGTTAACCCGGCGCCGGGCAAGCGCGGTCACAGGCGCAAGATGTGAGTTGAATGAGCGGAAACGGCGAGGCAGACAGGGGGCACAGGCACCGCAACCGGGTGAATCTCGCTGCTGCGGTCTTCCTGACATGCCTGCTGGGGCTGGCCATCTGGACGGTCAAACTGTTCACGGACCAGGAAAAACTGCAGCGCTGCCTCGACAGCCGCCGCACCAATTGCTTCGAGGTCGATCAGCGCAGCCCCGGCGGCATACGACTCCCGGCCCATTGACGAGGCGCGCGCGCAGGCAGACACTTTTGTCTCGGATCGTCGGAACTCACATGACGGCCGTCGGGAGGAAGATCCATGCGCCACATTCCGCACGCGCTCGCGGGGGCTGCTGCCCTGTTCGCTGCCAGTACATTCAGTCCAGCCCATGCCGCCACCATTCTTGAAGGCTCAGTGCGAGCACCTGAAGGCACGCTCGAGGGCGTGCTCGTCAGCGCCAAGCGCACCGGCTCCAATATCACGACCACTGTCGTCAGTGACGCGCGGGGTCATTACCGCTTTCCGGATGGTCGGCTCGCGGCGGGCGAATATACGATTTCGATCCGCGCCATCGGCTACGATCTCGCAAGCCCTGCTCGCCTGACGCTGAACGACGGTGCCAAGCCGGTCGACATTGCGCTTAGCCCGACCAAGGATCTCGGCGCGCAGATGACCAATGCCGAATGGATCATGTCCATGCCCGGCGACGAGAAGCTGAAGGACTTCCTGACCGACTGCACCGGCTGCCACACCCTGCATCGTGTCGTTGGCACGGAATATACCGCCGACGATTTTCCGGAGATCTTCAAGCGCATGGGGGCCTATTCGCCGGGATCGACGCCGGAAAACCCGCAGCCGCTGCTGCCGGGCCCGCGCGGCGAGCGGCCGCGCGTCAATGCGACGATCATTAAGCCCGCCGCCGAATTGCTGGCGCGCGCCAACCTCTCGGCGGAAAAGGCGCATTCCTACGCCCTGAAAACCCTGCCGCGTCCGAAGGGCCGTGCCACCAAAGTGGTGATCACCGAATACGACCTGCCGCGCCGCGAGGCGCAGCCGCATGACGTGATCGTCACCAAGGACGGACAGGTCTGGTTCTCGGACTTCGCCGCGCAATTTGTCGGAACGCTCGACCCCGCCACCGGCAAGGCGACCGACTTTCCGATCCCGACCCTGAAGCCCGAACAGCCCAAGGGCTCGCTGCAGATCGACGCCGATGCAGAGGGCAATCTCTGGGTCGCAATGATGTATCAGGCCGGTATCACGAAATTCGATCCGGTGACGAAACAGGCGATCGCCTATCCGGTCCCGAAGGCATGGCAGAGCCCATCGACCCAGGAGTCCATGGTTGCGCCCATGTCTGCCCATGTCGACGGCAAGGTCTGGACCAACAATCAGGAAACCCACAGCCTCTACCGACTCGACGTGAAAACCGGCCAATACGAGGACATGGGCGAGCCCAAGGACAAGGCTGGCAAGTCGATCAACGGCTATGGCATCCCGGTCGATGCGAAGAACCAGCCCTATCTGCTCGAATTCGGCAATACGCGGGTGGGCCGCTTCGATCCGGTCGCCAATGAACTCGTCACCTATCCGACGCCCAGCCTGCGCTCGCGCCCGCGTCGCGGCCGGTTCGACGAACAGGGCCGCTTGTGGTTCGCCGAATATGCGGGCAATGCGATTGGCATGTTCGACCCGAAATCGGGCGCGATGACGGAATATCGCCTGCCGACGCCCTGGAGCAATCCCTATGACGCGGCCTATGCCAAGGGTGAGGCCTGGACCGGCTCGATGAGCAACGACCAGGTGGCGCGTCTCGACGTCGCGAGCGGCGAATTCGTGGAATATCTCCTGCCGCGCTCCACCAACATCCGCCGCGTGTTTCTGGACGACCGCGGCGCGAAGCCCGTTCTGTGGATCGGCTCGAACCATGGCGGCTCGGTCATCAAGGTCGAACCGCAGGATTGAGGGAAGCCTGGCGCGTGTGCGCCCTTCTCCCGCGCTGGCGGGAGAGTGTTTCACACGCGCCGGATCTCCCCGATCAACGCCTGCGTAAACGCCTTCGTCCCGAGCGCCCCGCCGAGATCGCCGGTGCGCGTGGCGGGATTGGCGATGGTCCGATCCAGCGCCAATTCCATCGCACGTCCCGCATCCGCGCATTCGGGCCGGCCCGTGCGGGCGGCAAGCCAGATCAGCAGCATGGCGGCAGACCCGATCAGCGCAGCGGGATTGGCCGTGTCCAGTCCCGCCAGCGTCGGCGCCGAGCCATGCGCGGCCTGCGCCAGTCCATGATGCTCGCCCGCGTTCAGTGAGGCGCCGAGCCCAAGCCCGCCCGCCAGTTCGGCGGCTTCGTCGGAGAGGATGTCGCCATACATATTGGTGGTGACGATCACGTCATAGCGGCTGGCGTCGCGCACCAGCAGCGCGGCCATGGCGTCCACGAGTTGCTCCTCCACCTCGACGTCCGGATAGGCTTTGGCGATGTCGCGCGTGGCTTCCAGAAACAGCCCGTCCGACAGGCGCAGGACATTCGCCTTGTGCACGACGCAGACTTTTCGACGGCGCGTCATCGCCAGATCGAAGGCCTCGCGCGCAATGCGCAGGCTGGCATGTCGCGTGATCTTGCGGATCGCCAGCGCGACATCGGGCGTCGGCATGAATTCGCCCGGCCCCATGAACATCGAGCGGTCAGCATAAAAACCCTCGGTGTTCTCGCGCACCACGACCAGATCGAATGCCTTGCGGCTTGGCGCCTCGACACCGTCACGCGTGCGCGAGGGACGGATGTTGGCGAAAAGATCGAGGGTCTTGCGCAATTCGCCCGACGGGTTGAGCCCGCCCTCCGAGACCGGCGGATAGACATTATGCGACACCGGACCGAGCACGATGCCATCGGCCGCGCGCGCCGCCTCCAGCACGCGCTTGGTGAAGGTCGTGCCATCCGTCTTCAGGCTCGTGAAGCCGATGTCGCCGGATGTGAAGGCGAGGCCAAGACCGAAGAGACCATCGACATGACGCAGCACGTCCACGGTCGCCTGCGTGATCTCCGGGCCAATGCCGTCACCTTCGAGCACGAGCAGGTTGATGCGGTCTGACGCCATGGCCGACTTCCTCAATTCAGATGGTTGAAAGATGGATTGCCACGTCGCTGCGCTCCTCGCAAGGACGAGGAAAAAGGAGCGCGCAATTCAGCCGCGTCATTGCGAGCGAAGCGAAGCAATCCATCTTGGTGACGGATGAAAGATGGATTGCCGCGTCACTGCGCTCCTCGCAAGGACGGCGCCTTTCACAGCGAAGACGCGTCAGCGACCTGCGACCACGGTTTCGCCTGTGCGATAAGTGCTTCGTAAGCCTCGATCTCGGCGTGGTGCTTCAGCGTGAGCCCGATATCGTCCAGCCCTTCGAGCAGCCGCGTGCGGTCAGCGTCCGGGATTTCAAATGTAAGATGAAACCCATCCGGCCCCGAAATCGCGCGTGCAACCAGATCGACCGTGAAAGGCTCACCGCCGTTGGCCGCGACGACCGCCGCGTCCAGCCTGTCGGCCTCGGCGTCAGCAAGCACGACGGGAAGAATGCCGTTCTGCAAGCAGTTCTCACGATAGATGTCGGCAAAAGACCGCGTCACGATGCAGGAAATCCCGATCGCCTGGAACACCCACACCGCGCTCTCGCGCGACGAACC
>CAIWVR010000643.1 GCA_903916165.1 uncultured Hyphomicrobiales bacterium
GGTTCACGACGAAGATCGGACTCAGATTCAGTTCTTCACCGATTGACCACCACTCCCGAGCAGAATCGTCTTTGCGTGCTGACCAGACAGCGAAGATCGCAGGAAACGTGCTCTTGCGGATTCGCTGGTGCGGATAAAGCAGATGCATGCGACCCCCGCCGCCCCGGTCCCAATCTCGACACCTTTGGTGCCCACACTGGTCATCAAAGGTCGTGCTGCACTGCATCGTTAATGATTCGGCAATGCAATTCGGGGCTTTTCATCTTGTCCCGGCGTGGTCCGGCGACAGTCGGGGAATGAACGTGCAGAAGTCCGGTTTTCACGGGCTGCCTCGTGCGGCAGCGCTTTTCATCACCATCACCCTGGCGGCACTGGCTGGCGGCTGCACGTCCACGGGCGATCCCCTGATGAGCGCCTCCGCCGCCTCCATGGCGGCGGCAACAGCGGGCGCGCGCGTTACACCGATCTTCATCGCCTCGACGCGCCGCAACGATGGCCGCGCGGAAGGCGAAACCGTGGTCGATGGCGGTGCGCATTATGCCCTGTCGATGGTCTCCGTGCCGCCCGGCCATCGCTCCGGCAATATCGAGGAACCGTCGTTCGGCAAACCGACACCGGCCAAGCATTTTACCGTGCTGGGCGGCCATGCGCTGGAGCCGCAGGATTTCCGCCTGCAGGTATCGACCTATCTGTCGGGGCGCATTGGCTCGAACCGTGACATTCTCCTCTACGTGCATGGCTTCAACACGTCGCTCGACGAGGCGCGGTTCCGTCTGGCGCAGCTTGTGAACGATGGCGGCTTCGGCGGCGTGGCCGTGCTGTTCACCTGGCCTTCGAAATCCGACCTGTTCTCCTATGTCGGTGACAAGGAGAGCGCGACGGCCTCGCGTGATGCGCTGCAAAAGCTGATGCGCGATCTCAGCCAAGTCGAGGGTGTCGGGCGCGTCCATGTACTCGCCCATTCCATGGGCTCGTGGCTCGCGATGGAAGCCCTGCGTGAAAACTCCATTGCAGGAACGCGCAACCTGAACGGACGGCTGGGCGACGTCATGCTGGCCTCGCCCGACATTGACATCAATGTCTTCCGCCAACAGTTATCGCGCATCAAGGGCGCCAATGTTTCGATCTTCGTCTCGGTAAACGACCGCGCGCTCAACCTGTCGAGCCGGCTGGCCGGCGAGCGTCCGCGCGTCGGCGCGATGGACCCGACCAAGACGCGTGACCGCGACGAACTCGCCCAACTGGGCGTGAAGGTCTACGACCTGTCGTCGAATTCGGCCGGCATCATCGGTCATTCCCTCTACAGCGATGTGCCGGCCGTGGTGCGCACCATCGGCGCGCAGCTGGCAGCCCCACGCGCGGAGGATTCCGGCGTCACGGCGATGATTGACGCAACCAGACGCACGCTCGATCCGATGTCTCCCGCCGCCGCCAGCACGACACCGGAGCCCGCGCCGGCGGGCGCGACGCCCGCAAACGGCAGCGTCATCGCAATTCCGCTGCCGCCGATGAACTGAGGGCTGTCGGCGCTCGTCAATGTTCCTCGTCCTTGCGCGCGAAGCAAAGCCCTCCATCTCACAGCAGCCGCTGGATGGAGAGATTCGTCGCCGTGCTCCTCGCAAGGACGATAAAAAAACTCACGCCTCGCGAATGACCGGCGGCTCGCAGGCACCCTCCGCGGCTTGTGCCAGCGGCAGGCTGTCATCCCAGTCTTTTCCAACAAAACGCCGGCCCGTGACCTGCGCCCCATGGTCAGAAGCCAACCACAGAACCGGCGCCACGATGATGTCGGGTTGCAACAAAACCCTGCCGGTCGTGGCGATATTGGCCTTGCCCATGGCGCTGACAAAATCGGTATCCGTCGCGCCGCCCGGCAGGACGGTGTTGACGGTGACGCCAGTGCCCTCGAGATCCTGCGCCCAGATGAGTGTTTCCGCCTCGATCGCGACCTTCGACACGCCATAGGGCGAATTGTTTTTCCGCTGCATGGTGGCAAGCGAGGTGGTGACGTTGATGATGCGCCCGCGCGCGCCGGCGCGGATCAGCTCGGGCGCGGCTGCGCGCGACATGTTGAACGTGCCGATGACATTGGTGGCGATCACGTCGCGCCAGACATCGGCATCCGATTCCCAGAATTTCAGCGATTTCGTGCGTGGCGACTTTTCGAGATGGACCGGCCCCTTGCCCGCATTATTGACGAGAATGTCGAGCGAGCCGAACAGCCGCACGGCCTCATGCACGGTGCGCTCGCAGGCGGCGGGATCGCGGATGTCGCAGGGCACGCCGAGCACGCGCCCGCAGCCGGGCTGGCCGGCGATGTCGCGCGTCGCGTAGCCTGTCGCGGGGCCGTCCATGTCGGCATAGAGAACATTGGCACCGGCGCGCGCCAATGCATGCGCAATCGCCTTGCCGATGCCGCGCGCCGCGCCCGTGACAATCGCCGTGCGCCCCTCAAGCCGCAGATCGCGCGCTTTCATACCGTCCCCTCCCCTGATGTGTTGGGGAGGATTTTTACAAGATTTGCATCGTCATTGCGAGGAGCGAAGCGACGAAGCAATCCATCTGACGGCCATCACCCGAAGATGGATTGCCCCGTCGCCTCAGGCTCCTCGCCATGACGAATTTCGCCGTCCTTGACTCTTTGCGCCAACCCCGGAATCTATATAAGAACAAAACACGAACAGATCGGAAGAGCGTCGTGTAGGGAAAGAGTGTAGGCTATAGTGTAGATATCGGTGGTCGCCGTATCATTAAAA
>CAIWVR010000644.1 GCA_903916165.1 uncultured Hyphomicrobiales bacterium
CAGCCAATCTGCAAAAGGCGCGACATATGATCGAGGCCTTCGATGAAGCCGCGCATATCTGCGAACAGGACAGGGCTGCCGCGCAATGACCTTTCATGAGCTGCTGATCGCACCCTTCACTGAATTCGAATTCATGCGCCGTGCGCTGGTGGGATGCCTCGCCCTGGCGCTTGGGGCCGGTCCTGTCGGCGTCTTCCTGATGCTGCGGCGGATGAGCCTGTTCGGCGATGCAATGGCGCATGCCATCCTGCCGGGCGCGGCCATCGGCTATCTCGCAGCCGGCCTGTCGCTGACCGCCATGACGATTGGCGGGCTCGTCGCCGGCTTCGCCGTGGTGCTGCTCGCCGGTCTCGTCACGCGCGCGACCGCGCTGAAGGAAGACGCCTCTCTTGCAGCCTTTTATCTCATCTCGCTGGCGCTGGGCGTGACCATCGTCTCGCTGAAGGGCTCGAACATTGATCTCCTGCATGTCCTGTTCGGCTCGGTGCTGGCGCTGGACGATTCCGCCATGATCCTGCTCGCCTCCCTGACGTCGGTGACGCTTCTCGTCCTCGCGCTGGTCTATCGGCCGCTGGTGCTGGAATGCGTCGATCCAACGTTCCTGAAATCAGTGAGCCGTGCGGGCGGCCCTGTACACCTGGCCTTTCTCGCGCTCGTGGTGATGACGCTGGTCGGCGGCTTCAATGCGCTGGGCACCCTGCTGTCGGTGGGCATCATGATGCTGCCCGCCGCCGCCGCGCGTTTCTGGGCTGTCGAGCTTGCCGGCATGATCTGCGTCGCAACGCTGATCGGACTTGCGTCCAGCGTGACCGGGCTGATCCTGTCGTTTCATCTTGGCCTGCCTTCGGGCCCGGCGATCATCCTGGCGGCAGGCTTGGCCTATCTCGTCTCGCTGGCCTTCGGCCGCCACGGCGGCCTTGTCAAAAACCTTCTGCCGCAAAGACATCTCGAAGCCTGAGGGGCACAATATGGACCGCCGATCCTTCCTTCTTGCCACCGCAGCATGTCTCGCCGGCCCGCAAGCCCGTGCGCAAGAGGGCGGAACGGTCGCAGCCAGCATGTCGATCCTTGCCGACCTCATACGCCAGGTCGGCGGCCCGCGCGTGAAGGTCGACGCGTTGATTGGTCCAGGTGCCGACGCGCATGTCTTCCAGCCCTCGCCCGCCGATGCGCGCCGCGTGGCGCAGGCGCGGCTGCTGTTCGTCAACGGCCTCGGGCTGGAGGGCTGGCTGGGGCGGCTCGTCCAGGCATCGGGCGGAAAGGCGAAAATCATCACCCTGTCGACCGGCGTGAAGCCACTCCGCGCGGCACAGAACATCGACCCGCATGCCTGGCAGGACATTGCCAATGCGAAAATCTATGTCTCCAATATTCGCGACGCGCTCGTTGGCATTGATCCAGCGGGACGCGACGAATATGCCCGTCGTGCAGCTCAATATACGATTCAGCTCGACCAACTCGACGCCGGGATTCGTGCCGGCATTGCCTCGATCCCGATGGCACGGCGCCGCATCATCACATCGCATGACGCCTTCGGTTATTTTGCGGCCGCCTATGGAATGACCTTCATCGCGCCGCAGGGCGTATCGACGGAATCGGAAGCGTCCTCGCGCGATGTCGCGCGCATTATTCGTCAAATCCGGGCCGACAAGATTCCCGCCGTGTTTCTGGAAAATATGTCCGATCCGCGCCTGATGAACCAGGTCGCGCGCGAAACCGGGGCGGTGGTCGGTGATCGCGTCTTCTCCGACTCGCTCTCCGACGCCGATGGCCCGGCCTCCTCCTACCTTGCGATGATGCGACACAATCTGGACGCGTTTACCCGCGCCCTGCGCTGATCATTTCTCAAGGACGAGTTCGAACATGTCGGGCGAAAAGCAGGGCTCCTCCTCGCCGACCTGATCATGTTCGTAGGTCCGGTTCTGCAATTCGAGAAAGCGCAGCCCGTCGCCATGCTCTGGCGTCGCGACGATCTCGCGCACGGTGTAGATGCGGCCTTTCACGGGCAGGCTCAGGTCGCCCAGAAAATAGGGAAGATCGACATCGATCCGCGCCACGCTCTGCAGACAGCGCACGCGGTCGCCCTTCATGAACCTCAGCTTGACCATGCCGCACCCGAATCATTGTCCGAAAGGAAGACGCTTGCCAGAGCACACATGCCCCGAAAACAAGGGTCAAGTTGCCGGCCTCTGGCCGCACCTTGTGTCTCCCCCATGAAGCTCAAGACAATCGGAGTGCAAGGATAGACGGTTCAAGGTGCGGCAGCAGCGTGCCGGCTCAAGTGCGTGGGCGACAGGCCCGCCTTTACGCGCCTGCGCACCACTCCTATCCTGATGTCCAAGGGAGATATTCATGAAGCTCGTTTGCTATGATCCGCACGCCAGACGAACCGACATTGCAGAGGCCATGAAAGCCTTTCCGGACCTTGAGTTCGCCGCGCCCGTCGATCTTGACAGCCTTGCCAAGGCGCTGCCCGGTGCCGAGATTTTCGTCACCAGCAACCGCGCCTACGAGGCGCAGGCCGCACAGATCCTGCGCAGTCAGGGGACGGCCCTGCGCTGGATCCAGTTCACCACATCGGGCCTCGACAAGGCGATCGGGCTCGGTCTTCCGCCCGGCTGCATTGTCACCAATGCCGCGGGCCTGCGCGCCTTCAGCGTCGCCGAACACGCCTTTTTCCTCATGCTCGCGCTCCTGCGTCAATCGCGCCGGGCCGAGCAAGGCCAGCGCGACAACAGCTGGGTGCGCGACACCATCACGCCGCGCATGGACAATCTTGCAGGCAAGCATCTGCTGGTGATTGGCGCAGGTGCCATCGGGCAGGAGATCGCCCGCAAGGCCAAGGCCTTCGACATGCACGTCACCGGCGTCAGCCGCGCCACGGCTGCGCTGCCAAACTTCGATGCGATGCGCCCGCGCGCCGACCTGCATGCGGCGGTCGCCAGCGCCGACGTCATCATTATGGCCGCCAATTACGAGGCCAACACGCATGAGCTGATGAGCGCGGCCCTGATCGGCGCGATGAAGCCCTCGGCTTTTTTCGTCAACATCGGCCGCGGCGGCCTCGTTGACGAACAGGCGCTCGTCGCAGCCCTTCAGGAAGGACGCATCGCGGGTGCGGGACTGGACGTCACTTTGGTCGAGCCACTGCCGCAGGGGCACGCGCTCTATGGCCTGCCCAATGTCATTCTCAGC
>CAIWVR010000645.1 GCA_903916165.1 uncultured Hyphomicrobiales bacterium
ACGATGAACCGCTTCGATCCAAAAACCGGTGATGTGACCGAATATCCCTACCCCCATGCAGCACTGGCGATGCGCGAGTTCGTCGTCGATTCCAAGGGGCGCAGGGGGTCCGGCGGCACAACGACCAACAAGGTCGGTTATTTCTACTTGGCTCAGGCTGCCAAGTAGGACCTGCCAAGTAGGACCTGCCAAGTAGGACCTGCCAAGCAGGACCTGCCGACAAGTTCTGGCTGCAAGACCCATGCGCCGCGCGATGATCTGAAGCCCAGCATCGCGCGGGCGGACTTGGCCTATAGACGAAAGGTCAATACCGCAACCGCCGCCTCTGGGATGAAATCATCCAAAAGAAAGGGACCTGCCGGTCCCGCGGGGAGGGGCCTGCCATGGCGCATACAATCACGCTCCAGGTGAATGACGCACGACACGACATCACCGTCGACGATCCCGACATGCCTCTGCTCTATGCGCTGCGCGACGACCTTGGCCTCAACAATCCGCGCTTCGGCTGCGGGCTCGGGCAATGCGGTGCCTGCACCGTCCATGTCGATGGCGTCCCCGTGCGCTCCTGCTCCCTTCCCGTCAGCGCTGTCGGTGCCGGCAAGATCACGACGCTGCACGGACTGGGTTCGCGCCAGGCACCACATCCGCTCCAGACGGCCTGGATCGAGGAGCAGGTCAATCAATGCGGCTATTGCATCAGCGGCTGGATGATGGAGGGCGCAGCCCTGCTCGCGCGCAACCCCAGGCCGACCGAGACGGAGGCGCGTGCCGCGTTCGCCGATCTCATCTGCCGGTGCGGCACGCATAATGCCGCTGTCAGGGCTGTCCTGCGCGCCGCGAAACAGGCCTGAGGAGCGACATGATGAACCATCTTCAGCTCGACCGCCGTGCGTTTCTCTCCGCAACCGGGGCCTTCGTCATCGGCATCGCCGCGCCCGACACCTGGGCGCAAACGGCAAAACCATCGCCGAAAGCGCCCAACAATCCCGCCCTGCTCGCCGACAGTCTCGACGCCTATCTGGCGATCGACAAGGACGGCAAGGTCGATGTCTTCTACGGTGCCATCGACGGCGGCCAGGGTCTCGAAATCTCGATCGCGCAAATGGTCGCCGAAGAGCTCGATGTGCCGCTGTCTGCGATCCGCATGGTTCTGGGCGACACGAGACGCACGGTGAACATGGGCGGGGCGAGTGGCGCGCAAGGCGTCTCGCGGCGCGGCACGTCGCTGATGAAGGCGGCCGCACAGGCGCGCCAGATCCTGCTGGCGGAAGCGGCCAGGGCGCTGGCGGTGCCGGTCTCCGAACTGGAGGCCAAGGACGGCGTCATCTCGTCGCGCCGCGATCCGGCGCGGCAGATTTCCTACGGGCAGATCATCGGTGGCAAAGCCTTCCGCGCGGATGTGCGCTGGAATGGCCTGTGGGGAAACCCGCACGACATCGCCACCGATGCGCCACTGAAGAGCTACAAGGATTACAAGATCATCGGCCAGTCGCCGCGTCGCATCGATCTCCCGAAAAAAGTGTTCGGCGAGCAGGATTTTCCCGGTGATGTCCGTCTGCCCGGCATGCTGCATGCGCGCATGGTGCGCCCGCCGGTCGCCGGTGCAACGCCTGTCAGCGTCGACGAGGCATCGCTCGCCGGCATCCCCGGCGCGCGGATCGTTCACATCAAGGATTTTCTCGCCGTCGTCGCCCCAAAGGAATGGGATTCGATCCGCGCGTTACGCGCGCTGAAAGTCACGTGGTCGGCTGCAACGCCTGATTTCCCGACGCATCGCGAGGTGCACCAGCACATCCGCAAGGCGAAAGTCACCCAGCGCACCATCGAGCGTGAGACGGGCAATCTCGAGGACGGGCTGGCGAAGGCCGCGCGCGTGATCAGCGGCGAATATGAATATCCGACACATTCCCACGCCAGCATGGGCCCCGGCTGCGCGGTGGCCGACGTCACCGCTGACGGCGCGACGATTTATACATCGACCCAGAAACCGCATTACGCCGCCGATGGAATTGCCGATCTTGTCGGGCTCGCGCGCGACAAGGTGCATGTGATCTGGATGTTCGGCACGGGGTCCTACGGGCGCAACGACCAGGGCGATGCAACCGCCGATGCCGCCGTGCTGTCCAAGGCGCTGGGCAAGCCCGTGCGCGTGCAATGGATGCGCGAGGAAAGCCTTGGGTGGGATCCCAAAGGCACGGCCGCAGTCAATTTCTGCAAGGCGGGGATCGACGACAAGGGCGAGGTGATCGCCTATGAACTCGTATCACGCGGCTTCTCGCGCGAGAATGTCGCGACCAACGAGGGGCGCGCCGCAGCCACGCTGGCCGGCCAGCTGCTGGGGGCCAAGCCCGAGCCCAAGAACAGTTTCAACATCCCCTTCGCCTCCTACACTTTTGCGCATAATCGCGTGGGATGGGAAACCGTCGGCCCCTTGATGGAGCGCGCGTCGCCCTTGCGCTCGACGCATCTGCGCGATCCCTATGGCCCGCCCATTCTCTTCGGCAGCGAATCCTTCATGGATGAAATCGCCGCCGCCGTGCAGATGGACCCGGTCGATTTCCGGATGCGCTATCTCAAACACCCGCGCGACATCGATGCCGTGCGCATTGCCGCCGAAAAGGCCGGCTGGCAGAAGCGCGTGTCGCCGCGCAAGGATGTCGATGCGACGCAGGACGTGGTTGAGGGGCGCGGCATTGCCTATCGGCGTCACTTCGACACGTTCATTGCGCTGGTGGCGGAAGTGCGCGTGAACCGCGCAACCGGTGTGGTGCAGCCCACGCGCCTTGTGTGCGCACATGACGTCGGGCTGATCGTCAATCCCGAAACGCTGCGCCATGTGATCGAGCGCCAGCTCGTCTACGGAACCGGCCGCACGACGGTCGAGGAACTGACGTGGAATCGCGACATGGTGACGAGCCTCGACTGGGCGAGCTATCCGGTCCTGCACATGGAACATGTCCCGCCAAAGATCGACATTCACCTGATCGAGCGACCGGACGCACCGCCCTCGGGCGCCGCCGAAATGGCGCTCGGCCTGGTGCCAGCCGCGATGGGCAATGCGGTTTTCGACGCCACCGGCGTCCGGTTGCGCAAGGTCCCGTTCACGCCAGCCAGCGTGAAGGCAGCTCTGAACGCGTGAACGAATGAACGTGCAGGGCCCGCCTGCAGGCGGGCTCTGTTGCTGTTGTCAGATGTCGAAAAACACCGTCTCGCCGTCGCCCTGAAGGACGATGTCAAAGGTGTAGACGGTCTTGCCATCCTTCAGCGTCGGAACAGCGATCAGCGTATCGCGGCGCTTCTTGAGTTCGATGCCCGACAGGATCGGATCGGCCGCATTGGCGGCCTGCTCGTCGGCAAAATACATGCGCGTATTGAGCCCCGTGTTGATGCCGCGCGAGACGATCCAAAAATTCACATGCGGCGCCATTCTGCGGCCCTCGCGGCCCAAAACTGACCCTGGCTTGATCGTGGTGAAACGATAGATGCCCGAGTCGAAATCCGTGCAGGCACGTCCCCAGCCCCGGAAATCCTTGTCGACGGTGCCGGTCTTCTGGCGGTCGCCAGGATGGTTGTAGCGGCCGTCCGCATTGGCCTGCCAGATCTCGAGAAGCGCATCGCGCACGGGATGCCCCGAGCCGTCGATCACGCGCCCCTCGATAAGGATCGGGATCCCCGACGTGGTGGCCCCGACAAGAATATTGTCGAAATTGGTCTGGAAAATATCGAAGCCTGCCTGGTGCGGTGACAGGCCGATGTGGACATAGGGACCGGCCGTCTGCGATGCGGTTTCCTTGAGATAGCTCAGCGGCTGAGTCATGGATCAATTCCCTTCGAGGCGGTTTTCGAAAAGCGTCGAGCGACGGCCGCGCAGCACCATGTCGAAGCGATAGGCCATCGTGTCGTCGGGGATCGACGCATGAAGATCGAGCGGCGCGATCAACCGGTCGATGGCCTCCTTGTCAGGCACCGTGTTCACAATCGGGCAGGTCTTCACCAGCGGATCGCCCTCGAAATACATCTGCGTGATGAGACGCTGCGCGAAAGCATTGCCAAACAGCGAGAAGTGGATGTGTGCCGGGCGCCAGCTGTTGACGTAATTGCGCCATGGGTAGGGACCCGGGCGGATCGTACGGAAAAAATAATAGCCGTTCTCGTCTGTCAGCGCGCGCCCGCAGCCGCCAAAATTCGGATCGATGGGCGCGAGATAGGTGTCGTTCTTGTGGCGATAGCGACCGCCGGCATTTGCCTGCCAGAATTCGACCAGCGTGTGGGGAAGCCCGCGTCCGCACTCATCCAGCACATGTCCATGGACGAGAATGCGCGGGCCGATCGGCTCGCCGGTCTTGGCGTAGTTGAGGATCAGATCGTGATCGAGCAGGCCAAGCTCGTCATGCCCAAACACCGGACCCGTCGTTTCCGAGATCGTGTGATCGATCGACAGAAGCGCATTGCGCGGCGAGCGCAGGACGCTCGTCTTGTAGATGGGGGCGAAGGCTGCCGGCTGGGACGTGTAGTCCCGGCGAAACAGGTCCGGATAAGGGTTGGAACCTTGTTTGATTGAAACAGGTCGCGTGTGAGATGCGAGATCGTCCATGGGCTGCTCCCTCCATTGCTGGTGTTTCCCGTCCTTGGGGCCGGGCTGAACACAGGCGTAGCGCCCCCTTTTCAGAAGATAAATCTTCTGATTATGATGAAACCCATGAGAAAAAATGATCAATTGGATCTGGACGGCCATCTGCTGAGCCTGTTCCTCACCGTCCTCCACGAGGGATCAATCACGGCAGCCGGGGTCAGACTGGGGCTGACCCAGTCTGCCGTGAGCCAGAACATCCAGAAGCTGCGCGACATCACCCGGGACCCGCTCTTCGTACGGGCCGGGCGCGGGATCATACCGACCGATCACGCCAGGGCCCTGGCCGACCCGGCCCAGGCGCTGCTCGACGCCATGCATGGATTCGCACATGGATCCCGCTTCGATCCCGACACGGCGGAGATCGACATCACCATTGCCGCGAATGATTTCCAGCGCGACCTGCTGCTCCCTGCCCTGTTCCAGCAATTGAGCGCCAATATCCGCCACGTCAGCCTGCGCGCGATTCCCTCCAACCTGCCCAATGCTGAAATGCTGCGCACGAACCGCTGCGACCTCGTCATCTCGCCGCTCCCGCCCGAGGGCACAGATATCCTGCAGAAGCTTATCCTGCAGGATCATTACGCCTGCTATTACGATCCGGCCGCCCGCGACGCGCCCGTGACTGCCAAGGACTATCTGACCGCCAGACACATCACCGTCGTCTACACTGACAATGAGCGGCTGAATTTCGACAAGCGGCTCGAAGCCTCCGGGCTGCATCGCCAGATTGCGGTCTCGGTGCCGAATTTTTCAGGCGTGCCGGCCTTTCTGAAAGGCACGACGATGCTGGCGACCATGCCCCACCTGCTGTCCCGATCTCTCATGAAAGATTTTGCAACCGTCCCCATTCCGCTGCAGGAACGGACACAGGCGGGCTATGACAATCTGCCCATGTATCTCGTCTGGCATCGCAGGTCGCAGCACGACCAGGCGCATCTTTATGTGCGCCGCATGATCGAGGAGATCGCACACCGCTTTGTCGGTTCCGCCTGAGCCATTAGCAGAATTGCGACAGCCAGACGGAGCGCGCGCGAACGGTCTCGCGATACATCGCCTCGAATTCCTCCGGCGGATAGGTGTGCGTGGAGGGGCGTGCGAGCAAAGCGGCTGACCAGGCGGACAGGTTTGGAAAATGCTCGAGCCGGCCAAGCGGATAAACCCGGTCAAGAAAGGCGTAGCGCTGCAAGAAAGGCGCATAGGACGCATCGAGCAGCGAGTAGCTGGTGCCGTTGAAATAGGGGCCGCCGGACCGCTGCGACAGAGCTTGCTCCAGTTTGCCAAGCGGATCGTCCACGAAGGCGAGCGCACGGTCGAAATCCTCCTGCGACTCCGCATAGGCGCAGCCGGTCACCTTTGCGGCGAAGGTCGGCAGATAATCCATCCACGCCCGGTTCAGCGCGCGCTCGACGGGATCTGACGGATGAAGGCGGGGCGCGATGGTTTCGTCGAGATATTCGCAGATCGCGTTGGATTCAAAAAGCGACACCCGATCGTCAATCCGCAGAACGGGGACTTTCCGGTGCGGCGAAATCGCGACGAACCAGTCCGGCCGATTGTCGCGTTCGATCTGCCTGAACGCGAATGGCACGCCCTTCTCGCGCAGAACAATCGCGGCGCGCTGCACCCACGGGCAGGTCTTGAAACTGACAAGCAGATATTCGGTCATGGCTGGGCCTCGAAAAATTATTCATATGTGATCCTATCATGCCGACCAAGGGACAGGATCATGTCCATCTCCGGACTCGGATGGGTTCAGATCTAACCCACTATCACGCTCTTTACTCACTTCAGCGCGGCAATCAGCGTGGTGACCGAAGCGCAGCTGGATGCTTTTCAGTTCAAGTTCCTGAACGCGCCGCTCACCGATCCGCAACTGAAGGAAGCGATCCAGCTTCCCCTCGCGCCCAAACAGGACGCTACTGGTCGGCATCGATGATCTCGTTATATTGCGCGATCACCGCCTTCGACGTGCGCGAATATTTCTGAAGGAGTTCCAGCAGCGGCTTGCCGGCAATGGGGCTGATCTCGATCTTCATGCGTTGCGCATCCTGCGTAAATTCCGGATCGACGATCATCGCCTTGAAGGCCGCCTCCAGAATTTGTGCCCGGTCAGCCGGTATGTTGGGCGGCGCGACGAAAGGCAATGAGGTGACAAAGGGCAATTCGGCAAAATCGACCAGGGCGCGCTGTTGCTCATCCCGGGCGATTTCCAGTCCTGTGGGGACATTTTCGTAACCAGCCATCCGTGTCTGGCGTCCAAACTGGACCAGCGGACGGATGCCGCCATCCTTCAGGAGATGCGGATGGCTCGATTCCACCGACGACGTGCCAATGATGTGGCCATCAAGTTCGCCGTTCAGCAGCCCTATCCAGATCGAACCGGCACCGGGATATCCGGTAATGACATCAACGTTGAGCCCCAGTGCCTTCTTCGACACTTTGGAGAGAAGGTGGTTGGTCGCTCCCGGCACGGTGCCAAGCCGCGTGCGCAGGCCGGGCCCGTAGAGATCCGCCACATTCATCGCCGGATGGTCCTTGCGGACCCAGAGAATGCACGCCTCGTTCGCATAGGTCGACAGCGAGCCCAGCCAGGTAAAGCCGAGCACATCAAACTTGACATTGGGGGCCCCACGAAAGCCGGTGAGCGGAATGCCACGATCGAGCTGACCGATCACGGATCCGTCACGCAAGGCCATTTGATAGATATTGTTGGCCGCGATAACACCGCCGGCCCCCGGGATGTTCTTGACGATGATGCCCGGCGCGCCCGGGATGAAGCGTCCGAAGTGCCGCGCCACGAGGCGGCTTGCGAGATCGTTGAACCCGCCCGCTGTGAAACTGCTGATGAGCGTAATAGGATGGGTCGCATAAAAATCGCTGCCGGTTTGCGCGCCGGCACCTGAACCATTCAGCAGGCCAAACATTGTCATGCCCGCTATGATAGCGGAGCGTCTCCACTGACCCATATTGCCCCCCGAAGTGCCGCTATTGCTTGCGGTCTGGCCGGATGGTCCCCGGAAACGGCATGGCTGTCAAACAAGGTGCCATGCTTGACAATGCAGGGCGATGACTGAAACTCCTCTGGCAACAAGAAGACACAAAAGGGAGAGGCTCCATTGAGCATTCGTCGCGTCGTTACGGGCCATAATGCAGAAGGCCGGTCCTGCTTCCTATCCGATGAGGCAGCGCCCAACGTCTTCCAGCGCCACGTCGGCAGCACAAAGGTCACGGAGCTCTGGAAAACCTTCTCCGCACCCGCCAGCAATGCAGACGCTCCCGAGCCGACGTCGCCTCCCTATAAATTGACGCCACCAGAAAATGGCACGTCACTGCGCATCATCTCCTATCCGCCGGATTCGATCCGCCTCGCTTCGCTGGAGAAGGAACGCGCGGGCGCGGCCGATGAGGCAAGTGGCCGCGCCGCTGCGCTCGATCGCGGCAACCCGCGCCATCCGGGTTTCCATAAGACGCATTCGGTGGATTATGCCATCGTTCTGTCGGGCGAGATCTACGCGCTGATGGATGAAGGCGAGACACTGTTGCGCGCAGGCGACGTGCTGATCCAGCGCGGCACCAATCACGCCTGGAGCAACCGCACGGAGGAGCCGGCCGTGCTCGCTTTCGTCCTGATCGATGCCACGCCACTCTGAACCAGGCCGACCATACGCGCATATAACGCTCGTGTGGTACCATCATCGTATGTTGTTCAGGACGCCTTTCAACCGCTCGACGACATCCGGGGGCGTCGCATAAATCTCGTTGAGAATGACCTGCATGTCGGCCCCCGAAGTCGGCGAGGGCTTGTCACCGACGATCTTCAGGAATTCGGCGCGCAGCTCCTCATCGTTCATGGCGCTCATGAACGCGCCGCGAATCTCGGCTGCGCGTTCGGCAGGAAGGCCAGGCGGCGCGAGATAGGGGCGCGTGATCTTCTGGGGAGCCACCAGCACGCGCAGCATCTGGCGGCCGGCCTCGTCGGGGATCAGGTCCAGCGCGAGTGGGACATCTTTCACATCCGGATGCTTTTCCAGCCCGAGCTGGACGAGAAAATTCAGCTTGCCGTCACGCAGCCAGTCAGGCTTGGAGGACAGGATGCTGGACCAGCTCCAGCCGCAGCGCCCGTCCACCTCGCCGCGTTCGACCGCCATGACGGTTTCCTGCGTTCCGACATAGCCGGAAATGACCCGGAATTTGGTGCCCATGGTGGCGTTGAGGACCATGGGAAAAATATCGGTCGACGAGGCAGCGCCCGTCCCCGCCACCGTGACCTCACGGGTGCGGGCGTCCTCGATGGTCTTCACGACCGATTTTTCGCCCGTGACGCAGAAGCTGACATCGCTTTCAATGGCCCCCACAGCGGTGAAGTCGCTTGTCTTGTATTTCACCGCACGCGCAGAAATCAACGGCTCGAGGATCGGCCCGGTGGCAAAGGCACCAATATAGGTGCCGTCTCTCGGCGCGACGGAATAGAGATATTCCAGCGCCCGGACGCCACCAGCACCCGGTAACAGCTCGACGCGCACGCCCGCATGGCCGGGCAGATATTTTCCGATATGGCGCGCAATCATCCGCGCGCCGGTGTCGAGCCCGCTGCCAGCCGTTCCGGCAACCGCAATGGTGAGGAACTTGCCTTTGAAATAGCTTTCACCTTGCTGGGCAAGGGCGATCGCGGGCGCCGCGCTCAGCAGAAGGACAGCCGCCACGCGGAAGAAATTTCGGGAGACGATCATGACAAGTCCTCAATCGAGCATTTTCCGGCCGCTGGGCGTGTCGGCCTCGAACGTGTTGAGCACCATGGCGACCATGACGTAGAATCCGGCCAGCGAGACCAGCTCGACCAGCGTCGTCACACCAAAAAACGCGACGGCCCTCTGGTAGGACAGCGGAGACAGCGTTTGAGTCTCGGACAATTCGCACGCGATGTCATGAACCATGCGCTCGTCGTCTCGCGCAAAGACTGGCGTGGTGCGGGTGCGGATCGCGTCGACGACATCCTGCGTCAGGCCATTCTCGAGGCCGCGCTTTTCGTGCACGGCCCAGGCAAATTGCGCGCTCGCCTTGCGTGCCATCACGAGGATCGCCAGTTCCACGAGCCGCGCCGGCAGGGATGATTTCTTCTGAAACCAGTCCTGGGTCTGCAAGGCCAGCGAGCCGAGCACCGGGCTGTTGAGCCAGATCTCGAACGGGCCACGGACCTGGCCGCGCACGCGCATGATGTCGTCATGCATGCGCTTCTGCTCATCGCTCAACGCGTCCTTGTCGATTGCGGGCAATCGCGACATATGTCTCCCCCCTTTATTGTGTTCTTGCGTGGAATATTGAGCGCGTGATGCGCTTTTGACAAGCGGGGCCAAGCGACTGTCAAAGTGGCCCAGCTGCAAGCCACCTCGCAAAAATTGCATTGGCCAAACAGCTGCATCTACCATAGAATCATATTGGTCACTTTCGGTGCCAAGCAGGATCGAAAGACCACGAAACATCGCGGGCCGACACAAGGCCCGCAAGACAAGAAGAAAAGCCGGGGACGTCATGGAAGTAGGTCTTTTCGACCATATCGGTCGCGCGAACACCAATCTCGCCCAACTGTTCGATGATCGCATCGCCTTCTACAAGGCGGCCGATGACATGGGTTTCTATTGCATGCATCTGGCCGAGCATCATTGCTCGCCAGTCAACATGGCCCCTTCGCCGTCTGTCTTCCTGGCCGCGCTGGCGCGTGAAACGAAATCCATCCGGCTTGGACCGCTCTGCTATCTCCTCACGCTTTACACGCCGCTTCGTCTGCTCGAAGAAATCTGCATGCTCGACCATCTCAGCCATGGACGGCTCGAAATCGGCGTCGGCCGTGGCGTCTCGCCCTTCGAGCTTGGCTACCACAATATCGACCACTCGAAGTCGCGCGACATGTTCATGGACGCCTATCAATGCATCCGCAAGGGCATGGTGTCAGACGAGCTGACCTATGACGGCGAATTTTATCATTACAAGGATGCGCCGATCGAGCTGCACACATACCAGCCTTCCCCCGCCTTCTGGTATGGCTCCTCCAACACGGTCGGCTCCACATTCGCGGGCGAGCACGGCATGCACTTCACCGCAAACGGCCCCACCGATTTCGCCAGGAAGAACATTGACGCCTACAAGGAGGCGCTGGCCAAACGCGGTGCCCCGGAGATCGTGAAGCCAGAATTTTCCGGTGGTGCCGCCATCGGCGCCCTGCGCCAGATCTATGTGGCGGAGACGGATGCGGAAGCCCTCGCCATTGCCGGGCCTGCCGCGATGAAACATCATGAAGAGATCAACTGGCTGCGCAACAAGCATGGCGTCAATGAGCTGACCGCGCGCCTGAACGTGCCGCGCGCGCATGATCTTGACGGCATGATGAAAGAAGGCACCGTCATTGCAGGGTCTCCCTCGACGGTTCTTGCTGAAATCCAGCGCCAGACCGAGATTTTGGGGACCAACTACATTCTCGGCTATATGATGTTTGGCAATCTCACGCTCGATCAGGCCATGCGGTCACTGACCTTGTTCAAGGCCGAAGTGATGCCGACCATCAAGGCGATGTAACCAACCGGATCGTCAAAAAGAGACGCGCAGCAAGCGCTCCTGTAACCTCGGGGAAACGAAATGGGCAAATTTTCAAAGCTCCTTCTATCATCGCTTGCTGCCGTCAGCCTGTCGGGGGTAGCCCATGCGCAATATTTCAAGGACAAGACCATCACCATGGTGGTCAATTATGCGGCCGGCGGCAATGTCGACATCGAAGGTCGGATTTTTGAGCGTCATCTGGGCCGCCATCTCGTCGGCAACCCGACCATCATCGTCAATAATGTGCCTGGCGCCGGTGGCCTGACCGCGATCAACCAGCTGGGCGTGGGCGTGGGCGTGAAAGACCCCTCGACGACTCTGGGATTTGTCACCTTCAACCCAATGGCCGTGCTCATCGAAGATCCCGCACTGCGCGTCAAAATCGAGAATTTCGCCATGCTCGGGGGGCTGGGTGCCTATTATGTCACCTATGCCCGCAAGGACGCACTGCCCGGCGCGCAAAGGCCGCAGGATATTGCGCAGGCCACGAGCATTCAGGCCGCCGGCTATGCGCGCTCATCCGTGCATGACGTGCGCCTGCGCCTGATGCTCGACCTGATGGGCCCGCGCTATCAGGTCATCACCGGCTTTCAATCCATAGGCGCGGTGAATCTGGCTATTGCGCAAAACGAAATCAATTTCATGCTGACCACCTTGCCCGGATATGAGACGCAGGTCGTGCCCAATCTCATCGACAAGGGCATCGCCATCCCGCTGTGGCAGATTGGCTTGCGACGCCCGGACGGTACGCTGGGCGGGAATGAGAAGGTCGGGCGCAGCGGCGTCCGCTTCTTCGAGGATGTGTATTTCGATGCCTTCGGGAAAGTGCCAAGCGGTCCCAAATATCAGGCGCTGCAGATCATCAATGAAATGATGGCGCAACTCGCGCGCGCCATTGTCATGCCGCCGGGGGCCCGGCCGGAAGCCACGCAGGAATTGCGGCAAGCCATCAAGGCGCTCGGCAGCGATGACGTGTTTCTCGCCGACTACAGGCGCATCATCAAGGAAGATCCCATCCTGACCAGCGGCGATGAGGCGCAAAACCTCGTCAGGCGCATTGCGGCCGAGACCGGCCCGGACGTGAAAGCCGCGCTGAGGAATGCCGTCGGCACCGACTGACGCCCGCGCATTCAGCGGCTTCTGAATTGAAAGAGACACGCATGGACTTTCTGCCTCAACATGTTCGCACGGCGATTCAGGAGATGGGCGCCGGCGCACAGCCTGACATCAACAAGGCGACAAAAGCCCTGTTCGCGCCCCTGCTCGAAGGCGGGCAAGGGATCACCGAGACCCAGGATATCGCCTATGGCGACCACGCCCGACAGCGCATGGATGTCTATTCATCGCCAGGCATTAAAGGCGCTCCCGTCGTCATCTACATTCCCGGCGGCGGATTCACGGGTGGCGACAAGCGACAGGATGCGAATTTTTTTGGCAATGTCGGGCGTTTCTTCGCGCGCCGCGGCGTCGTGGCCGTGACCGGAAACTACCGACTGGCACCCGAGTTCACCTGGCCCAGTGCCGCGCAGGATGTCGCGTGCATCATGGCCTGGGTAAAAGAGCATATCGCGGAATTTGGCGGCGATGCCGAACGCATCGTCCTCTTCGGCCATTCCGCCGGGGCCTCGCATGCCGCATCCTGTCTCTTCGATCCTGAGCTGCGCGGAGACCTGCAGGTTCGCGGTGCCATGTTGTCGAGTGGGCTCTACGTCCTGCGCACCAGCGAGATGCGTCCCAATGTGGCGCAATATTTCGGCTCGGACGAAACCACCTTCGCGCGTCGCTCCGCCGTGTCGCATGTCGCGGGCACGACCATCCCGGTCCTGCTCACCGTCGCGGAATATGATCCTGTGCCGCTGGCGACGCCGACTTTCGATCTTGCGATTGCGCTCACCCGCCGCGACGGACATCCGCCAAAACTGCTGCGGCTTGACGATCATAATCATTATTCCTGCATCAGCAGTCTCGGGACGAGCGACACGCGATATTCATCGGCGCTTCTGGCCTTTGTCGAGGATGTCACGAAAGGCTGACCTTGCCTGGCGACACAAGATAAGGGCTCGGTTTACAGGGCTGACGGCGTCTCGTAAGATTTCAAAAAAGAGGCACGCCCGTGAAGGCGATGCCCTGAGGGGGGAGCATGCGCTACGCGATAGCCGTCGACATCGGGGGCACTTTCACAGATCTCGTCGCCTACGATCATGATGCGCGGCAGGTGGTCTATTCCAAGAGCCCGACGACCTATGATAACTTTGCCGATGCCATTTTCCATTGCTTCGAGAAAGCTGCACTGACGCCCGCTGAAGCGCGTTTCCTGAATCACGGCACGACGCTTGTCATCAACGCCCTGCTCCAGCGCAAGGGCGCCCGCACCGCGCTTGTCACGACAAAGGGCTTTCGCGACATCCTCGAGATCGCGCGTGGCAACAGGCCAGACCCGTTCGATCTTCATTACAGCCGCAGCGAGCCGCTGATTCCGCGCGAATTGCGCTTCGAAGTGTCCGAGCGGATGGCCGCCGACGGGACCATCGTGACAGCGCTGGACACTGGCGAGCTGGAGAGACTCGCGCAAAGCCTCACGGAAGAAGGCATCGAATCCGTCGGCATCTTCTTCATGAATTCCTACGCCAATCCGGCGCATGAGGAAGCCGCTGCCAGGTACCTCCAGCAAGTCATGCCGGGCGCCTATGTCACCCATTCCACCAGCCTGACGCGGCAATGGTATGAATATGAACGCACGTCCACAGTGGCGGCCAATGCCTATGTCGGCCCCGGCGTGGATGCCTACATCCGGCGTCTCGAAACAGATCTCGGCACCGGCGGCTTTGGCGGTCCGCTCCTGATGATGGGTTCGAACGGCGGCCTTCTCTCCGTTGAGCGGACCTGCGAGCAGCCCATCGCCCTCGTCGAATCCGGCCCGATCGGCGGCTGCATCGGCGCGGGTGCCTATGCCGAAGCGCTGGGCCTGAAAAACGTCATCGCCTTCGACATGGGCGGCACCACGGCGAAATGCGCACTCGTGGAAGAGGGCCGTTTTTCAGTGGAATCCACCTATTATGTCGGCGGCTACACCAAGGGCTTCCCGATCCAGTCGCCGGTGATCGACATTGTCGAAGTCGGTGCGGGCGGTGGTTCCATCGCCTGGGCGGATGCGCAAGGCCGGCTTCACGTGGGACCGCAGAGCGCGGGCTCCACGCCCGGCCCGGTCTGCTACGGCCGCGGCGGCGACAAGCCGACCGTGACCGATGCCAATCTCGTCCTTGGACGCCTGAACCCCGATAATTTTCTCGGCGGCGATCTCACGCTCGATGTCGAGGGCGCACGTCAGGCCATTGGCGATCTGGGCGAGCGGCTTGGTTATCATGGCGCCGAGGGTCCGCTGCAGATGGCGGAAGGCATTCTGGCCATATCGACCGTCATCATGGGCGGCGCGATCAAGCAGGTGTCCGTCGAGCACGGGCTTGACCCGCGCGATTTTGCGCTCTTCTGCTACGGCGGTGGCGGGCCCCTGCACGGCGTGTCGCTGGCGCGTGAACTGTCGATTCCCCTGGTGATCATCCCGCCCGAGCCCGGCAATTTTTCCGCCATCGGCATGCTGCTCGCCGATGCCCGCATCGACCGCTCCGAGACCTTTACGGGGCTGCTGGACGCAGAGACCATCGCGCGCTCGCGCACGGTGTTCGAAGCCATGGAAGCCGAGGCGCGTGAGGCGCTCGCCCGCGATTTTAACGCGCGGGACGTGCTGCTCGAACGCCATGCGGAAATGCGCTATCGCGGTCAGAGGCACAACATCAAGGTGCCCATCGGCCATGCGGGCGACGTCGCGTCCATCGCGGCGGCCTTTCACCGGGACTACAAGCGCCGCTACGGACATGCGGACGCGCAGGCCGCCATCGAGCTGCAAGCCTTGCATCTGGCGGCCTTTGCGCGCCAGCAACGCCCCGATCTCGCCTGCCTGCCCCGCCAGCCCGACCTCGAGAGCAAGGTGCAGGAACGGCGCGTGCATTTTGGCGGGCATGGGACGGTGACCGCCAGGATCTTCAGACGCGACGCCCTGCCAGAGGGCTTTTCCGACACGGGGCCAGCGCTGATCGAGGAATATGGCTCGACGACGCTGGTGTGGCCGGGTGACCGGTTCGAAATCGGCACCCTGCGCGAGATCCGCATCCATCTGGCCGGACATTGAGGAGAGGGGCATGACAGTGCAGACCGAAGCCGCCCTTCCCGTCGATCCCGTGACCCTCGAAGTCATCCGCTATGGGCTCGTGTCAATCACCAACCAGATTGACGCCAACATCAAGCGCACCGCCTTCAGTCCCTATATCTACGAATATAATGATTTTGCCGTCGGCATCACCGGCCCCGGCGGGCAATTGCTCGCGCAGAACACTGGCGGCATGCCGCCCTTCGTCGCCGATTCGGTGGGCATGGCAGTGCGTGATGGCATCGCCATACTCGGCCTCGACCGCCTGCATCACGGCGACGTCCTGCTGTGCAATCACGCGGCGGTGCAGGGACAGCATCTCAACAACACAGTCATGTACACGCCCATTTTCGTGGGCGAGGCCAAGGACCGGCTGATCGGCTTCTTCGCCATCAATGTCCACTGGATCGACATCGGCGGTTCGGTGCCGCGCTCGACCGACATTTTCATGGAAGGTTTGCAGCTGCGCTCGATCAAGCTGTGGTCGAAGGGCGAGCCCAACGAGGATGTCTACCGCATCATCGAGAACAACACGCGCACGCCCGTCGAGTTGATGGGCGATATTTCCGCTCAGCTTGCCGGATGTTTTCTGGGGCGCGACCTCACCGCGCGCCTCGCCGAGCGCTATGGTGCCGACACGTTCGAACGCGCCATCGCACGCGTGCTCGACCAGTCAGAAGCCGTCGCCCGTGAGATGATCAGCACCATGCCGGACGGCATTTACACGGCCGAGGCCTTTCTCGACGATGACCGGACCAGCGACACGCCGGTGCCGATCCGCGTCAAGGTCATTGTGGACGGCGACGAGCTGACGGTCGATTTTTCCGACATGGCCGCCCAGGTGCGCGGTCCGATCAATTCCGGCTATTACGGCGGTGGCCAGACCATTGCGCGCGTGGCCTTCAAATATCTGATGGGCTCTGCGGAAATGGCCAATGAAGGCACGTTCCGGCCGATCAAGCTCATCCTGCCGCAGGGCAAGATCATCAGCGCCGACCCGACTGCGCCGATGGGCAATTATTCGACGCCCTTTCCGACCGTCATCGACGCCATCCTGAAGGCGCTGGAAAAGGCGTTGCCCACACGCGTCACCGGCGGACATTTCGGCACGCATTCGGGCGTCCGCTTCCATGGCCGGAGGCCCGACGGAACGGCGCTGGAGGCCCATGACAGCGGCCACGGCGGCTGGGGTGCCGGCGCGGATCACGACGGCTCAGGCCCCTATCGCACCATGGCGCATGGCGACACGCGCATCATTCCCACCGAATTGCAGGAGAGCGTCCTGCCTTTTCGCATCGAGGAATTCTCGCTCAACGCCGATTCCGGCGGTGCCGGACAATTCCGTGGCGGCCTCGGCTTCAGGAAGGTCTACCGCATGCTGGAAAGCTGCCAGCTGCAGACCAATCTCGACCGCACGAAATGCCCGCCCTGGGGCGTGCAGGGCGGACATGCTGGCCGGCCCGGACGCTTCACCCTGCAGCGCGCGGGCGAGGAGACTGCCGAGACGATCGGGCGCGAGCGCAGCCGGTTGCTGCAACCCGGCGACCTTTTCACCGCCGAGACCGGCGGCGGCGGCGGCTATGGCGATCCGGGCAAGCGGGATGTCGAGCGCATCCAGAAAGATCTCGACCGCGGTTATGTCACGCCCGCAGCAGCCCAGCGGGACTATGGCGTCAGCGTCGATGCCAAGGGACGTGTCGGAAAATAAGCGCGCCGCAAGTGCCGCATTCTTGGGGAGGAAAGGGTCATGAAGCTGCGAACACATGCGATTCTGGCGGGACTGGGGGCCTTCGCCTGTTCGCCGGCTCTGGCCCAGAGCGTCGAGTCCTTCTATCGCGGCAATACGATCAACATTTACATCGGCACGGGCGAAAGTGCCGGTGCCGTCGGCGCCTATCCGCGCGCGCTGGCGCAGTTCCTGCCGAAACACATGCCCGGCAATCCCAATATCGTCATCCGCAACATGCCAGGCGCCGGCGGCGTCAAGGCTGCCAATTTCGTCTATGGGCTGGCACCACAGGATGGCACGGTCTGGGGCTTCATCACGCGCGGCTTCCTGCTCGCGCCGCTGCTCAAATATCATGGCGTCGAATTTGATCCGACCAAATTCAAATGGATCGGCAGCCCAGCAAGGACGGTGTCGATTGGCGCCGTATGGACCGCCAACACGCGCGTGCGCACGATCCAGGACGCGATGCAGACAGAGGTCGTTGTCGGCGCGACGAGTCCCGGACAGGACACGGGCGTGTTCCCCAAGGCCCTGAATCAGCTGACCGGCACGCGATTCAAGATCGTCACCGGCTACAAGAGCGTCGGCGACGTCGATCTGGCGATGGAAAAAGGCGAGGTGCAGGGCAAGGTCGGCTTCACCTGGACATCCCTCAACAGCGGACGCTCGGCCACCTGGGTCCGCGACAAAACGGTGTCGATCCTCGTGCAGCTCGGCGTCGAGAAAGACCCGTCCATCCCCGCTGACGTGCCGCTCGCGCTCGACCTGACCCGGACGCCCGAAGACCGGCAATTGCTTGAGCTGCTCTGCGCGCCCTCGGCGACGGGATACCCGTCCTTCTTCGGACCCGGCGTGCCTCAGGCGCGTGTCGACGCCCTTCGCGCGGCCTACCGGGCGACGATGGCGGATCCGGAATTTGCCGAAGCGCTGAAACGCCAGTCTCTCGATCTCGATCCGATCCGGGGCGAGGACATTGAGGCCATTGTCGCACGCCTGTATGCGCAGCCGGCCTCGGTCGTCGAACGGGCGCGCGAGATGCTGCCGCCGTCGTGAGACGGCCCCGGAGGTCCAGATGATCCGCCTCGCCCGCCTCCTCCTCTGCCTGCTGGCAGCCGTCTGTGCGGCGCAGGCCGCCCGGGCGCAAGCACCCGCCGATTTCTATCGTGGCAAGACCGTGAGCCTTTTCGTCGGCTATCCGCCCGGGGGCGGGTATGACGTCTATGCCCGCGCGATCGCCCGGCACATGGGTGCCTTCATTCCCGGCAAGCCGGGCATGGTCGTCCGCAACCAGCCAGGCGCCGCCAGCCTCACCTTCGCGAACGAGCTCTACAATACGCATCCCCGCGACGGGACGGTCTTTGGCACTTTCGCGCGCAGCGTTCCCATGGATCGCCTGCTCGGGCGCCCGGCGACCCATTTCGATCCGGTGCAATTCAACTGGATCGGCAGCGCCAATGCGGAAGTCTCCATCTGCACGGTCTGGCACGGTCTCGGCATTGCCTCCGTGGAGGATTTCATGTCGCGGCCCATCGTCTTCGGTGCCAATGCGCCGGGGTCTGAATCCGACGTCTATCCGACGATTCTCAACAATTTGCTGGGCGCAAAATTTCGGGTCGTCACCGGCTATCCCGGCACCAATGACCTGATGATGGCGATGGAGCGCGGCGAGACGCAGGGCCGCTGCGGCATGACCTGGTCGGCGTTCAAGTCGACGATGCCGGAATGGGTGCGCGACAGGAAGGTCTATGTCGCCCTTCAATTCGCGATTGAAAAGCACCCTGAACTTCCCGACGTCCCCATGGTGACGGAGCTTGCGCGCAACGCGAAAGAGAAGCATGCGCTGGAATTGATCCTGGCGGGACAGGCGATGGGCCGGCCCTTCGTGGCGCCGCCGCGGACGCCGCCCGACCGGGTGGAGGCCTTGCGCCGGGCCTTTGACGCAACGTTCCGCGATCCTGCTTTCCTTGCCGAGGCCGAGCGGCTCGGCCTTGAAATTCATGCGGTTTCCGGTGAACGCCTGCAGACAATCGTGGAAGCCATGTTCAACCAGCCCCGTGAGGTGATCGAGGCCGCCCGCGACGCTATTGAGAGCCCGCGCGGGCGATGAGCCGAGCGTCAGGCGAATCGCATGAGGGCTGCGCTTTGGCCGCGACGCTGCGGCAAGCCTTTCCAGAATGCAAAAAGCTCCGGCCCCCAATCGAGAGGGGCCGGAGCCTTTTATGCGCGGTCCGAAGCAAGAGCGCCGGTTGGCACCTGCAGATCAGCCTGCCATCGGCGGCGCGGATCCTTCGAGGAACATGCGGTAGCCCGAGCGAACATTCGGCCAGTAATCCCAGATCGCCATGTGCTGGACGGCGCGATTGTCCCACATCGCAATCGAATGGTTGTTCCAGCGGAAGCGCATGCACCAGTGCGGGCGAGCCATGTGCTCATAGATATATTGCAGGACGCGTTTGCTTTCTTCTGGCGGCACCCCGTTGATGTGGCTGGTGAAGCTCGGGTTGACGAACAAGACATTGCGGCCGCTCTCAGGGTGCCGGGTGACAACGGGATGCACGACTTCAGGGCGGTCCTCCGGATTATTCACAAAGGATTTGCCGCCCATATGCGTCGCTGTCTTGCCCTTGAGGTAGGCCTTCATCCCGTCGCTGAGTTCCTCATAGGCCTTGCTGGCAGACAGGAACATCGTGTCGCCACCGCCATTGGGCGGGATTTGCTCCTGATAAAGGATGCTGTAGGTCGGCGGGATGTCGCCATAGCTCTGGTCCGAATGCCAGTCTTCGCCCGCCACGCGCTTGGACTTCGCGTCGAAATATTGCTTGCGAATGCCGGGGTGTCCCGGGATGCGGGTCGAGGCCGTGCCATCGCCGCCAATATGTTCGTGCGGCTGACCGAAATAACGAACAAAGCGCTCGTGATCAGCGAAATCGATCTTCTGGTTGCGGAAAAAGAGCACGCCATGAAGGGTGATGGCGTCGCGCACTTCCTTCACCTGCGTGGCGTTCAGCGGCTTGGTGAGATCGATGTTTCCGATCTCGGCACCGACATTCGGTGACCATTGCGTAACAGTAATGGTTTCGTATCCCATCTCGGACTCCCGTGCTTGTCCCCAATAAAATCTATAAAAAATGAAAAAAACTTTTTTGTCAAACACTGGCGGCGTTCAGGCTGGAATCGTGTAGGAATGTGAACGCATTCATTCACAGATTGCCGAGCTGAGGTTTCATGGCTGGATCGGACATCAAGGAGCGCGCGAGCTCGGACATTGAGAAAGCCTATTGGCTTCTCCGCCAGGAAATCCTTGCTGGCCGTCTGGCACCGGGCGAGAAGCTCCGGATCGATTATCTGAAATCGACCTATGGCTATGGGGCCAGCGGCATACGCGAGGCCCTTTCGCGTCTGCTTTCAGATGGACTGGTCGCGTCGGAAGCCCAGCGGGGCTTCTGGGTCGCACCGGTCAGCTTGGAAGATCTCCGCGATCTCACCGCGACCCGCAAGGTGATCGAGGTCGAAGCGCTGCGGCAGGCCATCCTGTGCGGCGACGTCGCCTGGGAGGCCCGCGTCGTCGCCGCACAATATAGGCTGGAGCGATTCGAGACGTCGCTCGTGCAGGAAACTGCAGACAGTATCATCGCATGGGAAACCGCAAACCGCGACTTCCATCTTGCCATGATCTCCGGTTGCCCCATGCGCCGCCTGGTGCGCTTCACCGAGCACCTTTATGATCAGGTGATGCGCTACCGTCACCGCACAACCCTTCGCCGGAGCTTCCCCCGGCACGGGTTGAGCAGTGACCACCTCAAGATCGTGCAATACTCACTTCAGCGTGACAGCAATGCGGCCTGCGCAGCGCTGATCGATCACATCGAGAGCATCGCCAGGCAGGCCGAAAAGTCGATCTTCGGGACGCAGGTCGGCTGAGGTTCAGCGCGACCGCTCGCGATTGCGCGTGATACGGCCCGCCTCGATCGGATTGCCTTCATCGTCATAGATGCGCGTGCTCGTGAAGCCTTCCGGCCAGATCGCGGTCACCCATTGGCGAATGTTGAAGCCAATCCGGATCTGCGTGATGGGCGAAGCGTTTTCATTGATGTGCTGATGTTCCCACATGGCTGGCGGGACATAGAGCACGTCACCGGCTTCCCATGGGATGCGCTTGCCCTGCATGTCGGTAAAGCCGCTGCCCTCGATCGCATAGACCACTGCTTCGAGATGCTTGTGGCGTCCACTCTGGTGGAAGCCTGGCTCGATCCAGCGGTTGGTAATAGCGACACTGTGCGCACGAAAACCATTTTTCGGCACGATGAGATAATTCGAGAAATCATGCTGGTTCTTGGTCGCCTGAATGGCACCCTGCGGATTGTAGCTTTCCCCATCCGGAAGCTTTTCCTTGTTGGTGGGGGCCTGTTCGAGATGGATAACTGCACGCGCTCCACTCGGATAATATTGCGACGTTTCTTCCGGCATGGCGGCAATCGTGGACGGATCGTTGGGGCCGCATGTCTCGATCTGCTCGATCCGGGCCACGCGCAGATAGGCCTCAAGATCGAAGACCATGCCGTGAAGAATCAGCACAGGCACATCGCCCGTGTTGAAATGCTGATGCGCGGCCCAGAAGGGAATATGGAGCGTGCTGCTCTTGTGCCAGTTGAACCGCTGACCCTCGATGATGCTGAACCCCTCGCCCTCAAGGATATGCATCGCTTCTTCACCGTGACGGTGCTTGCCTGTATGCCAGCCAACCGGAATTTCCGACTTGAGGACATTGCTCCCCATCGTCGCAAATCCGAGATGATTGGCGACCATCAACTTGACCTTGACGTCATGCGGCGTCGAGACCCACGGGATATCCTTGTCGCGCGCGACGAGCAGCGTATCGTCAAGCTGGTCCTGGATCCGGTTCGGTGTTTCCAACCATTCATCATAAAAGTTCTTGGCCATTCTTCTCCCCTTTTGTCGCCCGTCGATAAATGTTCAGTCCGTATGCTGCTGTGCCATTGAGCTGCGGTTGAGCAGCTTGGCGACAAAACGCCTCAACGCGAAACGCTGCGCGTCACGCATGCTGCGCACGGTGCCTGCCCTGACGGCAGCGACCAGTTCGTCTTTCATGACATGATGCTCGCGTCCAGAAAGTTCCTGCAGCACAGGGATCTGTGAGATCATCTGGATCAAGGTGTCGAGATCTGGATAATCAACCACATAGCTCAGAAAACGGTCGCGAATCGCCTCGTCAATCAAATCCGGCCGATTGCTGGTGAGCACGATGATGGCGCGCGTCGTGTCGAGTTCGTCGATGGAGTGAAAGAAGACGCTGTCCTGCGAGAAATGCCATTCCTTGGCATGCTGGCTGCCACGCGACATGAAGATGGATTCGACATCGTCAAACAACAGGATGGAACGCTGCCCGGCCGCCGTGAAGCCGGACTTCGCGTGCATGAAAATATCGCGGATGCGCTCTTCGCTCTCGCCATAGCGTGAACGAGAAATCTCGCCGCCATCGACAAAGGCCATGACCACCGGCGGCTCGTCCTCGGCCTGGAAGCGAAGGCCGAGTTCATAGGCCAGGCGCTTGGCCATCGTGGTCTTGCCAGTGCCGGGAGGGCCGCTCAGCATGAAGCCCTTGACCAGTCCACGCGTCGATTCGGAACGCCATTGATGCTCGGTGATCGCGGTGATCTCGGCGAGAAGATCCGTGTAGAAAGACCCGACAATATCACCTGTCTGCGACGCCCCGTCCGCAGTGCCGCCGAAGAGCGTGGCCAGCTTGTCGAATGTGACAATATTGCCGGCCGAAATGTGATGATGACCCTCATTTGCCCGCATATTGGTGGCCTCGCATTTGAACCATGAAAGAATATCTCGTCGCCGCCTCGAAGAAAGCGACCGTCAAAGGGGGCTCATCCGCTCAGAGGCCCGGCAGGGACCTGTGCGGTCACAGCCGGGACGGATTGAGCCATATTTGCCCCCCTTGATGAACGACCAAGCGAACAGGCCCGAGGAGCGTTTGATCCCCAGTTCTTCGATCAGCCGTCACAAAAAAGATTTTATTGGGTAAAAACGACTTTTTGTCAAACGGACCCGACGATTGGGTCCGTTTCACCCGCCGTCAGGGGCGCTCCCCCTATTCGTAGCCGAGCGCCTTCCTGGTCTTGCGCAGCAAATCCGGCGGCGCATTATAGATCTTGTTCACGATCTGCTGGAGATCCTCGCCCGAGAGCGGGGCAATATCGAGTCCGCGCGACTCGATCTCGTGTCGAAAATCCTTGTCGTTCAGCGTGTCCAGGAACGCCTTGCGCAAGGCGGCCACGCGATCGCTCGGGACGCCGGGGCCGGTGACATAAGGGCGACCAAACTCTTCCTGGAGGTCATAAAGGGCGAGGATCTGGCGTTGCTCCTCGGTCTTGGCATAAGCCATGGTTGGCTTGGCGAACCTCAACTCCTTGCCGCCCGTCAGCGTCTTCTCTCCCTGGTAGGAGACCATCCGGATGAGATCGTCTTCGAACCATTTCGGATAGGAGGCGAGGACATTGAGATAGCCAGCTCCACAGGTTGCTTTGACCTCACCGCGCTCCAGCGCCAGCATAATCTCATTGGATCCCTTGTACCCGCTGACGAGGCGGACCTTCATCCCGAGCACATTCTGCAGCAGCGCGGCATATTCCCGCGAGGATGATGAATGTGTGGCGGCACCGAAGACGACCTCATTTTGGAAAAGGTCCTCGAAGGTTTTTGCCGCCGCGTCGGCGCGCATGAAACAGGCTTCGACATTGACGCTGGCGCTGCCCAGATAGGAAAAACTCAGCGGCTTGGTGCCTTTGGAGGGGTCGCCGAGAACCGGATCCACAATCGTCGTCGGATGAATGGCACCGATATAGGTGCCATCTTGTGGTGCCGTCACCGCCACCCGGCTGCCGGCAGCAATACCGCCGCTGCCCGGCAAATTCTGGGGAACGACCGACGGCTTGCCCGGCATATGAGATGTCATATATTTGGCGATGGTGCGCGCATAATAATCGAAGCCGCCGCCAGAGGCTGATCCGATCACCATGAAAATAGTGTTGTCACGATAGAAATCTGCCACTGGCTTCGCCTGGGCAACAGAAGCAGCCTCTTGTGCGTGGACCGCCCCGGCCATGGCGAGGTTTGCTGCGATAACGGTAATTTTTGCAATACGATAGGGCATATTTCACTCCAAGGCTTATTGGAAACACCGAACAGCTTCATGCCTGCTCAAAGATGCATCTATACAAAAATTAGATGTGAAAACTTAGGGTGTCAAATGGACCAATTATTGATCGCCCATTGCAACTAGCATGGGCACTCAACTCATGAGAGATGCCGATGCAATGACCCTGCCCCAAAAAATGTCGCCCAGGGCTGACCTTAGTGTCAGCGATGGAGAGCATGGCGTGTCGAGAAAAGTTCCGGCGCGATACAAGCTTGAGGACAAGCAGAAGGCTGTCCGCCTTGTGCGAGGCGGACAGTCGATGGGTGCCGCAAGCGGAGGCTTTGGGGCGTTTGCTGGAACAACGCGGTCACGGAACCGCTTTTTGGCGCAATACAGGTCGAGCAGCTTCGCGACATGCACTTTGCCACGCGGCGGCAGGCGAAAGACAAGATGACGGCTTGGCTGATGTTCTACATAGGCAAGCGGCTTCACACGACAGGGCGGCTATGCGAGCCCGATGACGTTCGAGAAAAAGGGGCTTGCCGGGGACAGACAGCGCGGCGCATGACGCAGCCCGATGAGCGGAGACGTAAAACAGGAGCGAATCCACTGCAATATGTCCAGCCATTGAGGCGCGCGCCATCAGACCCTTGGCATGGGCGTCAAGTCAGATAAGGTCACATGACCGTCGTCTCAAATCGGCAGGGTAATGGCGCAAAGTGGAATTCAGACTCTGGTCATTCGTTGCGCGCGATTGTCGTGCCCGACAGGATTAAGTTGGAGCCTTCACATGTTACGCTTGGTGTCAGGATATGTATTTGGAATTCTTGTTACGCTCCTGCTCGGTTCAGTAACAGTTCAGGCGCAGGACACGCGGGCACAGCCCCGTGAGGTTCGGGTTGTCACACGCGTGCTGCCACCCATGGTGATCGAGCGTGAAAAGTCACTGACCGGCTTTTCAATCGAACTTATGGACACAATCGCCAACCGCATGAAAATCACCCCCTCCTACACTGTTGCGCCGGATGTCCGGTCGCTGCTTGAGGAGGTCAGGTCGGGACGCGTTGAGCTTGGCATCTCGGCTGTTTCCATCACCGCTGGCCGGGAAGCGGAATTCGACTTCTCACAGCCGATCCTCAACTCGGGCCTCCAGATCATGACGCTGGGCCAGGTCTCTGCGGGCGGGAACCCCTTGTTGGACATGCTGCGCCTGCTCGTGTCCTGGACGT
>CAIWVR010000646.1 GCA_903916165.1 uncultured Hyphomicrobiales bacterium
CACACCCTCGGCGAGCCTCGCTTCCAGATAGGGGATATAGGCCTCGACCGCCTCGAAGGAATCGGCAACGGGGGCAGGCTGGCCGAAAACCAGCGGGTCGACGCGCGCCAGCATGTCCGGGGTCTGGTAGGCGGCGCGGCCGAACATCACCCCCTCCAGCGTCTCCAGATGGGGCAGCGCCTCTTCCAGCGTCTGCAATCCGCCGTTGAGCGCCATCGGCAGGGAGGGAAACGCGGCTTTGAGCCGATGCACGAGGGCATAATCAAGCGGCGGCACGTCGCGGTTTTCCTTTGGTGACAGGCCCTGTAACCAGGCCTTGCGGGCATGCACGATGAGCCCATCGACGCCCGCCCCGACCACGCAATGCGTCAGGGCCCACAACGCCTCGTCCGGCTCCTGGTCGTCGACGCCGATCCGGCATTTCACCGTGACGGGGATTTTGACGGCGGCCTTCATGGCCGCAACGCAATCGCCCACGAGCTGCGGCTCGCGCATGAGACAGGCCCCGAAAGCCCCGTTCTGCACGCGATCGGAGGGACAGCCGCAATTGAGGTTGATCTCGTCGTACCCAAAATCCGCGCAGATGCGCGCCGACATCGCGAGCGCCGCCGGATCGGACCCGCCCAGCTGCACCGCGACCGGATGCTCGACAGCGTCAAACCCCAGCAGGCGCTGGCGGTCGCCATGAATGATCGCGCCGGTGGTAACCATCTCGGTATAGAGCAAGGCATGGCGCGACAGCGTGCGATGGAGGACGCGGCAATGCCGGTCCGTCCAGTCCATCATCGGGGCGACTGAAAAGCGCATGCTGCCGGAATATCTTGAAGTCATCTCGCCATTGCAACCTTATGCCCGCCCGGCGAAAACCCCCGCTGCGGATTTTCGCAGCTTGTCCTCGTCTGCCGATCACAGATGCAATTCCCGGCACCAGAATGCAAATCCAGCCGCGCGACATGTTGCCGCCCGCTGACGCGGCGCTTACCTCCCGCAGCTGTTTATGCCCAACAGCCCATAGGCGGGGCACATTCCCACAATCGCGGTCAGGAGCGGAACGACACCGATCCAGCCCACCCAGTTCCAGCCCGTGACAGGAAATCCGATCGGTACCGCATAGGCGATCAGAAGAAGCCCGATGAGGATGCGCAGTCCACGGTCGAATGCGCCAAGGTTTCTTGTCATTTCAAACTCCTTCGGCACGCACGCCCAGAATACGGCGGGCGAGGAACCAGGTGACGGGAACAGACACGATTGTGGCCAGGAGGATGCTGTAGGGAATGAGCGTCATCGCCTGCGATGACCAGGCGGGCACGCTGAGAATGAAAGTCAGCCCGATCCCGGCCAAGACCGTCGCGACCAGCCCGAAAAGAACCATTGAGAGTCGAAGCATGGTGTGTTTCCTCGCGACTTTTCTCAATATAACCAGCTAAATGTCGCGGAACATGATCTGGATCATGCGGTGCTGCGCGATTTTTAAACAGGGGACAGATCGCGTGAGCACCATTTCCGACCATGAGACCAAGCCCGATGACGCACTCGCGCGCGTGAATGTGCTGCGACTGGCGGCTGCGCAGGCGCTGGCCGGTGCCAATTCCATCGTGATCATGACCACCGGTGCCATCGTCGGCTCGATGCTCGCGCCGAGCCTGGCCCTGGCCACGGCTCCTGTCTCCATCTATGTCGTCGGCACCGCGGTCGGGACCTTGCCGGTTGGCTATATTGCGCGGCGATACGGCCGCAAGGCGACCTTCTATTTCGGCACCAGCGCCGGCATTCTCGTCAGCATCCTTGCGTCGAGCGCCATCTATCTCGGCTCCTTTGCGCTCTTTTGCGTAGCGACCTTCATTGGCGGCTTCTATCAGGCCGTCGCCCAGAGTTTCCGTTTCGCCGCGACAGACACTGCCAGCCCCGCGTTTCGTCCCAAGGCCATTTCATGGGTGATGACGGGCGGCGTCTTCGCCGGCGTGCTGGGCCCGCAGCTCGTCAATCTGACGATGGACCTTTGGGCACCCTACCTCTTCATGGTGAGTTTTGCGGCACAGGGCGTGGTCGCTGTGGTGTGCATGCTGGTTTTGTCGGGCACGAGCCTGCCCAAGCCGGTTGCCGGCGGCGCGGGGCCAAAGGGACGCCCCTTGCGGGAGATCGCCCTTCAGCCGCGTTTCATCGCGGCTGTCCTGAGTGGCATTGTTTCATATGCCATGATGAACCTGCTGATGACCTCGGCGCCGCTGGCGATGAAGCTGTGCGGTCTTTCGCTGAGCGATGCGAACTGGGGCATCCAGTGGCACGTGATCGCAATGTTCCTTCCAAGCTTCTGGACGGGGACGCTGATTGCGACATTCGGTGCCGCGCGCATCGTGACCATCGGACTTCTCCTGATCGTCGCCGCGGCATTGATCAACCTGCACGGTCTCACCGTCGCGCATTTCTGGAGCGCGCTTGTGCTGCTCGGCGTCGGCTGGAACTTCGGATTCATCGGCGCCTCGTCGCTTGTGGTCGAAACGCACAGGCCGGAGGAGCGCAATCGCGTTCAGTCGTTCAATGACTTTCTTGTTTTCGGCAGCATGGCGGTGGGGTCGTTTGCCTCCGGCAAACTGCTCGCCGACTTCGGTTGGGATGCCGTCAACTTGGTCATATTCCCGCTGGTGAGCGCGGCACTGGTCGTGCTGCTGCTCGTGGCGCGCAAGCCGGACAGATCCGCTACATGAACCCGCGCTCCCACCCGAATAAGATCTGGCACCCATGGCCCCCGCCTGTCCCGCGCCAGCGCGTACAAGGTGGGTGAAGCCTGGCGATGCCATCAATGACCATGGTCGTCGTCCTCGGGCTCGCCGACCGCATTGCGCAGATAATGCGGCAAATCCTGCTTGATATGGTCAAGCTCGGCCGCGGCGGCTGCGTGGCCGGGTCCGATCGCGGCCTTGGTTTCTTTCACGATCTCGGCCACGGTCTCCCTGGTGAGGATGCCGCGCAGCATCAGCGTCGTCAGCACGGTCTTGATGGTGCTGCTGAGAGCCTCGACGCGTTCCTCGAGCACTGCAATGCGCGCCATTTCGTTCTCGGCCATTCCAAACCTCCGTTTTCGACGCGACAGGATGTGCGCTTGACGCCCCTCGCAAATCATCTGCTGCAGGCACGAGGTGGCATTGCTGCACATCAAGGCCGCTCGCACCGCGATGACATAGATCGGACTCGGCGCCGAGTCACGCAAGGCGTCGAGGGAGAGACACATGGCGATCAAGGACATTCTTCTGCTTCTCGACAATGATGGCGAAGGGCAACCCGCCTCCGCCTATGCCGGAGCCATGGCGCAGGCCTTCGGTGCCCATCTCACAGCTGCGGGCATCGCCTATGAAATTCTGGCACCAGCCGGCTATGCAGGCGACTATCCCTACGAGATCCTGGCAGCCGTGACGGAACAATCGCGCGAGCGCGCTGCAAAGGCCTACGAGACATTGCGCGCCGCCTCGCCGGATATGTTGCGCAGCGAACTGGTCGAGATCGACGCCCTGCCCGGACAGGCACGCGATGAATTTGCCCGCCTCGCACGCCATTTCGATCTGACGATCGTCGGCCAGGGCAAGGAGCCCAACAGCGATACCGATCTGATGGCCGAGGCCGCGCTGTTCGGCTCGGGACGTCCGGTGCTCTTCGTGCCGCGCATCCAGACGAAGCCACCGTGTTTCGACAGGGCTCTGGTGGCCTGGGACGGCAGCCAGCCCGCCGCCCGCGCCCTCGCCGATGCCATGCCAATGCTGGAAAAGGCGACGCGCATCGAAGTCGTCAGCATTGCGGGACCGCACACGGCCTACAAGGACCTGCCCGGCTTCAACATCACGCGGCATCTCGCGCGGCACGGGCTCAATGCCGAACTCAAGCGCCTGCCGCTGTCGGGCGATGTGGGCGACACCCTGCTCTCCTATGCGGCAGACGCCGGGTCGGATTATCTGATCATGGGTGGCTATGGTCATTCGCGCCTGCGGGAATTCATCCTCGGCGGGACAACGCGCACGATCATGACAACCATGACACTTCCGGTGCTGATGTCGCACTGACGCCACAGACACCACGCCGCGCCCTCCTGCGCGCGGCGTCAGGTGCCCGTCGCGACCCATGCCCCCGCCAGCGCTGCGGCCAACAGGCAGAGATCGTGCAGGGCCAGCAGGCTGCGCGGCGGATGGGCCCGTTGCAGCCAGAGCGTCGCGCCTGCTGTCGCCAGCGACCAGCCGACGGCGAGGATGACCAGCCCGCCGCCAAACGACGCCGCCGCCTCTGCACCGCCCAGCGCCAGACGGGCAAAGATGACCAGCGCGAGGCCGAGCAACGCCGTCGCCGGCGCGCCGATCAGATGTGCCAGAGGAGCAATCCCGAAGCCCGGCGCATACATGGCGACGACGTGCCAGGCGAGCAGACCGGCGACCCCGGCTGCGGGAATGCCACAGGCCATCATCGCCGACGGAGCGGAGAGCATGAGCGCAGTCATGCCAAACCATGCTGCCGCCCCGACGACGGTCGGTGCCAGCGCCTCGCGCCAGTTGCACGCGCCCGTTGGCGCCATGACGGGAAGCGCATTGGGTGCCGCGTGCGGCGAAAAGAACATGGCAAGGCCCAGCACCAGCACCTGCACCAGCGCAGCCGCCAGGGCGGCGGGCGCATAGACCGACAGCGGCATGAGGCTTGCGCCCAGCAGCAATATGGCCGGACCGACGAGCCCCGCCAGCGCGCCCGATCCGAACACGACGCCGAGCAGCATGGCGCGGCCCATCGCGCCGCCACCCATCGCCGCCTCGTGGCGGTAGAACAGGCCAAACCCCTGCGCCACCCCCAGCCAGAACGCGCCAAGGCAGAAGGGAATGAAAGCACCGGCGGTGAGAGCCCAGGCGAGCACAAGCCCGCCCGCGACACCATGCGAGGCGCCCAGCGCAAAGGACGCGCGACGGCCGAAAGCATCGAGCAGGACGGATGCCGGGAAGGTCGCCACCGCGGCGCCCACCAGCATAGCCATATAGGGCAGGGTCGCCAGCGCCGGGCGTGGCGCCAGCAGCGCACCGGCCAGCGGCAGGATGCCGAGCGCCAGCGTCTGCGACAGGGTGGAGAGCGCAAAACCAGCGGCCAGCAGAACCGGGCCAC
>CAIWVR010000647.1 GCA_903916165.1 uncultured Hyphomicrobiales bacterium
AGCGCCAGATGCTCGCGCATCATCGCCTTGAGCAGCGCCTGGCCCGCCGTATCGAGCGCGGTCAGCGGTTCGTCGAGGATCCAGAGCGGGCGCGGGGCGAGCAGCAGGCGGGCAAGCGCGACGCGGCGGCGCTGGCCGGCAGAAAGATAGGCCACGGGCAGGTCGACGATCTGCGGTGCGCCCAGCGCGGCCAGCGCGCTGTCGGGCGTATGCGAGGAGGCGGAGCCGGGCATCGCGAGCATGGCGTGCCAGAATTCGAGATTTTCACGCACGGTCAGGGCGGGCTTGGCCGCTTCCGCATGGCCCAGATAATGGGCCAGCGCGCCCGGTTCCTGCGCCTCGGGCATGTCGCAGGCGAGGCTCCAGCGCCCGCGGGCGGGGGGCAGCAGGCCGGCGAAGGCGCGCAGCAGCGTGGATTTTCCGGCACCATTGTGCCCGGAGACGATCAGGGCAAAGCCATTTTCCAGAGTGAAACCAAGATTTTCGACCAGCAACCGCCCGCCGCGACCGACGTCGAGGCCCGCGCAGGTCGCCCTCAGGGTCGCAAAACGTCCTTGCTGATCCAGGACGTGCAAGCCTGTCACGGGTTCGAATGGCCTGTCGTTTGCGGGCAATGCGGGTCCCCTGGTCTTCGCTCGAATCTGAAAACCTCCGCCGCATTCATGAAAAGAATCGACGCCCCAATCCGCCAAGCGTAGTTTCGTCCATGTAGCGCGACGTGAATAAATTATCTATAAGCCTCGCGCACCCTTTCAACACTACACTCTCCGGGATGGAATTCGATGGCCTCGCTCGACAGTTTCAAATGCCGCAAGAAGCTCACGGTAGGTGCCAAGACCTATCACTACTTTTCGCTGAAGACCGCTGAAAAGAACGGTCTCAAGGGCATTTCGGCGCTGCCGAACTCGATGAAGGTTCTCCTCGAAAACCTCCTGCGTTTCGAAGACGGCCGTTCCGTCACCAAGGATGACATCACCGGCGTCGCCCAATGGCTCGTCAACAAGGGCAAGAAAGAGCGCGAGATCGCGTTCCGCCCGTCTCGCGTCCTGATGCAGGATTTCACCGGCATTCCCGCCGTCGTCGACCTCGCCGCCATGCGCGACGCCATGACGAAGCTCGGCGGCGACGCCCAGAAGATCAACCCGCTGGTTCCCGTCGATCTCGTCATCGACCATTCGGTCATCGTCGACGCTTTCGGGAACCAGAAGGCGTTCAAGCAGAACGTCGACCTCGAATATGCCCGCAACGGCGAGCGCTACCGCTTCCTGAAGTGGGGCCAGCAGGCCTTCTCGAATTTCTCCGTCGTGCCGCCCGGCACCGGTATCTGCCATCAGGTGAACCTGGAGTTCCTGGCCCAGACCGTCTGGACCAAGAAGGAAAAGTACAAGCCCGCGCGCGGCGCGGCCGTCACCGTTGAAGTCGCCTATCCCGATTCGCTGGTTGGTACCGATTCGCACACGACCATGGTCAACGGCAGGTCCGGTCTGGGCTGGGGCGTCGGCGGCATTGAGGCCGAGGCCTGCATGCTCGGCCAGCCGCTCTCCATGCTGCTGCCGGAAGTCATCGGTTTTGAAGTGACCGGCAAGCTGAAGGAAGGCGTCACGGCGACCGACCTCGCGCTCACCGTCACGCAGATGCTGCGCAAGAAGGGCGTTGTCGGCAAGTTTGTCGAATTCTATGGCGCTGGCGTCGAATTCCTGTCGCTCGCCGATCGCGCGACCATCGGCAATATGGCACCCGAATATGGCGCGACCTGCGGCTTCTTCCCGGTCGACACCGAAACGCTTGACTATCTGAAGACCACCAACCGGGCGCCCTCGCGCGTCGCGCTGGTCGAAAAATATGCCAAGGCGCAGGGCCTGTTCCGCACGCGCACGACGCCGAACCCGGTCTTTACCGAGACCATGCACCTCAA
>CAIWVR010000648.1 GCA_903916165.1 uncultured Hyphomicrobiales bacterium
ATATCGTCTTCATCGTCAAAATTATCATCCGAGGCCGCCGTCTCGCCGCCCAATCCGGGGGGCGGCGTGCGCGGCGCGGTGGCGGGCGCCGCGTCAGGCGCGCTGTGGTCGATTTTCGGCGTGTTCTTGCCATCGGGGCCGGCATAGGTGGCCTCGAGATCGATGATGTCGCGCAGCAGCACCTTGCCGTCATTCAGCTCGTCGCGCCAGATGATGATGGCCTGGAAGGTCAGCGGGCTTTCGCAAAGGCCCGCGATCATCGCCTCGCGGCCCGCCTCGATGCGCTTGGCGATGGCGATTTCGCCTTCGCGCGAGAGCAGTTCGACCGAGCCCATCTCGCGCAGATACATGCGCACGGGGTCATCGGTGCGGTCGGTTGGCTCGGCGCGCGCCGCCACCACCGGCGCCGGGCGCGCGGTGTCGACGAGATCGGTCGATTCGGATTCTTCGGGTTCGTCGGCGGCGGGTTCTTCCGCCTCCGCGTCGTCATTGTCTTCTGCCTCGGAGACCGTGATGCCCATTTCATTGAGCATCGAATAGACGTCCTCGATCTGATCCGAGGACACTTCCTCGGACGGGAGGACGGCGTTCAACTCGTCATGGGTGACATAGCCGCGCTTTTTGGCGAGCTTGATCATCCGCTTGACGGCAGCGTCCGAAAGATCGAGCAAAGGGCTGTCGGACGCCTCCGGGGCTGCGCCTTCGCCGTCGCGCTTCTCTTCGTCCTTCTTCGCCATTCTTAACTCCATCCCGCGCCTGCGCCGGAGGGGACTGCCATACGGCTTGGCCCCACCCCCGGCTGATCGGCCAGGCTGCATCTCATCCGAATCAGATGCGGCCATTTGGCCCGACGGGCCTTAAGCTGGCCCTAATTAATGAAAACACTGCCAAAGTGCGAGTCCTGCCCTTTGGTCGCGCTGCTGATCTACAAAGACTGACCTTGGCGCCCGGAGGACAAACCAAATCCCTCAACCGCCGCCTCGCGCCCCTCGATCCCGGAAAGCTCAGCCTGAATTTCGCGCAACCTTGTGAGGTTCTGCTCGTTGGCGTCCTCGCCGAGTGCAATTTCTGCGGATTTCAATTCTCTATGTAACGCCCGCGCGCGCCGATGCAAGGCCAGCGCCTGCCGCAAAACCTCCGACGCGTCATTCTCCGCTGCATCCGGCTTCAAAGCCCAGACCATGGGCTGCACCGCAGCCTCGATCGCCTCGCGCGCCGGTTGCAGCCCCAAACGCTCGAGCGCCATGCGCAATTCCACATGGTCCAAGAAGCTTTCTGACGCAAGGGCAACCAAGGCCGCACGCATCCGAACAGTCTCGCGGCCGATCATCTCGATGTCTGCCAGATCCTCCGCATGCTGGGCGAGAAGACCTGGATGGTTCAAAAGGTTGAGCAGGATTTCCGCCTCGCGGCGGGGTACCCCGCCCGCCCCCGAAAACATCCGGCTGCGGGTAAGACTCGCACTCACAGAGGGCGGCGAGGCGGTATAGGAGGGCGGCGGCTGGAAGCCACCGCGCTGAAACCGTCCGCCCGGCTGCGCCCGCCGCTGCGCTCCGGCACCGCGCTGGTAACCTCCGCCGCCGGGCGCGCGGCCGGACAAGGCATCGAGGCGCGCCCGGATGTCGTCGCGGTAATAGCGGCGCAGCGTCTCGTCGCGGATGCCGTTCATGAGGTCGGACAGCCTTCGCTCCAGGGCTGCGCGGCGCTCGGGCGTGTCGAGCGGTGCCACCTCGGTTTCGCGGGTCCAGAGCACATCGACCAGAGGCCTTGCCCCCGCAAGCACGTCGGCGATGGCCTGATGGCCGCCGCTGCGGGCGAGATCGTCGGGGTCCTGCCCGTCCGGCAGAAAGGCAAAGCGCAGGCTCTTGCCCGGCCCGATCAGCGGCAATGCCGTGTCGATGGCCCGGTAGGCGGCCTTGCGGCCAGGCTTGTCGCCATCGAAACACAGCACCGGTTCTTCGGCCATGCGCCAGAGCAACTCACACTGGTCGGGGGTGAGCGCGGTGCCGAGCGGGGCGACGACGTGGGGGAAGCCTGCGACGCTCATCGAAATGACGTCGACATAGCCCTCGACCGCGATCACCCCGCCGCGCTCATGCGCCGCCTTGCGGGCAGTGTGGTGGTTGTAGAGGACCGCACCCTTGTGAAAGAGCTCCGTCTCGGGCGAATTGAGATATTTGGCGCTGACTTCCTTGTCGAGCGCCCGTCCGCCGAAGGCGATCACCTTGCCGGACCGGTCGCAGATCGGGAACATCACGCGGTCGCGGAACCGGTCGTAGGGCACGGCGATGTCGTCTCCATGGACGAGCAACCCGGTCTCGATCATCTGGTCCCGGCTGGCGCCCCGGCCCGCCAGATGATCGCGGAGCGCGAATTTCTCGTTAGGCGAATAGCCGATCCGGAACTGCTTCTGTACTGCCGGACCCAGCCCGCGATCGGCGAGATAGCCGCGCGCCCGCGCGCCGGCCTGTGCCTGCAATTGCTGCTCAAAAAATTGCGCTGCCATGTCGAGCACTTCTTGCAGCGTGGCGCGCTGGCGCTCGCGCTCGCGCGTCTCGGGGCTCTCGGTGGGCAGCGCGAGCCCGGCCTCAGCCGCCAGCCGCTCCACGGCTTCGGGAAAACTCAGACCCTCGGTCTCCATGACAAA
>CAIWVR010000649.1 GCA_903916165.1 uncultured Hyphomicrobiales bacterium
AGAGCCCGTGCAAGATGAGCAGGAATGTAACCATGTCTCTCCCCTGGCGGCGTTTCTCGCGCGAGTCGGATCGCGGGACGCCTGCCGCGTCAAATTTGCGCTGAAATGGCGGAGCCGTAAAGGGGCGCCTGTTCAGACCTCGTCAAGCCGGTATCGGGCGACAGTGATCGCCAGATAGACGCAAATCGCCAGGAGCAGCGCGCCGATCACATAGAAGCCTGCCTCCAGCCCGAAGAATTGCACGACATAGCCCATCGCCAGCGGCGTGATGATGGACGCCAACCGGTTGCTGGTCACGCGCAGCCCGACGATGGAACCCTGCACCTCGCGCGGCACGGCGCGCGCCTGCAAGGCGAACATCAAGGGCTGGACGATGCCCTCCGACAGGCGGCGCACGGCATGGGCGAAGCCCAGCAGCAGGAAAATACCGCCAAAAAGCGGTGTCAGTGCCAGCAGCACAATCGAACTGGCGGTGAAGCCGATCATCAGCCACGCGATCATCCGGCGCGTCGGCAGGAAGCGCACCGCCAGTGAACCCAGCCCGTTGAAGATCTCGGCGAAGGAAAACAGGCTGCCGATCAGCGTGCCGCTGTAGCCAAACCCCTTCAGATAGACGATCAGGAATGAGGTTTCAGCCGCATTGGTGGCGTGGCGGGTGAACGAAATGGCCAGGGTGAAGGCGACGGCGGGCAGAACCAGCAATTTCAGGGAGCCGGTGTAGTCGCTCAGCTTCGGGAGAACATCGCGCCAGGACATCTGGCCCACCAATGTGGAGGCCTTCTGCGGGTTCTCGATGCGCGATACGGAGAGGAACATGCAGGCCGACCAGGCCGTGATGCCCAGAAACGCAATGTCGGGACCCGCGAGATCCCACAGCAGGCCCATCATCATGGGCGCAAAAATGGTGCCGATCCGCGAATAGAAACTGAAGGTGCCGATTCGGCCTGGATCGCCGCCGGTCACCAGCGCGATCATCGTCTGCGCACCGATCCAGGTCATATTGGAGGCAAAGCCGATCAGCATCTGCAAGACGAGCATCACCGGCAGCCAGGGCAGCAGCGGATAGGCGGCGGCCAGCGCGCCTGTCATGGCGGTGAAGAACAGCATGACGCGGCGGGTGCCGAGCCGGTCCATCAGCGCGCCGCCATGAATGGCAAGGAAGAAGGTCAGAAGAGAACGCGCGCCGACGAGCCAGCCAATCTCGGCAGGCGAAGCACCCTGCAGCAGCGCCCAGAGCGGCACGACGAAGTTCAGCAGCTCCGCCTGTCCCATGCTGAACAGGCCGGCGGCGTAAGTGGCAGGCAGGCTGGAGGTGGGTGGCTCGTCCTTGGTCCGGTCCTGCGTCAATGTCCACCCGCCCCTGTTCTTTTTCTTGTCCCGCGCTTAGCACTGCCGTCACACGGCATCAATCCTGCTCTGCCAGGATGGCATCATGGGAGATGAAACAAGCATGGCCGACCCCGATCTCGCCCGGATCGTCCGCGATATTGCCGAGGAAATGTCAGCCCGCCCCGATCGCGGACAGGTGGCGACCTATATTCCCGAACTTGCCAATGTCGATCCCGCGCGGTTTGGACTGGCGGTGATCGATCTCGACGGGATCACGCATCTGGGCGGCAATGCAGACCTGCCATTTTCGATCCAGAGCATTTCGAAGGTCTTCACCTTGACGCTGGCGCTGGGGCGCGTCGGCGACCGCCTGTGGCGCAAGGTCGGGCGCGAGCCGTCGGGTAATCCGTTCAACTCCATCGTCCAGCTCGAACGCGAGATGGGCGTGCCGCGTAATCCCTTCATCAATGCCGGTGCCATCGCGGTGACGGACGTGATCCTGTCAGGGCGCCAGCCGCGCGAGACTTTGGGCGAGATCCTGCGCTTCCTGCAGTTTTTGGCCGAGGACGACACGATCCACATCGACCAGAATGTCGCGGCATCAGAGAAGCGCACCGGCTTTCGCAATGCCGCGCTGGCCAATTATATGAAGAGCTTCGGCGTCGTGGACAATCCGGTCGACTTCACGCTGGGCGTCTATTTCCACCATTGCGCCATTGCCATGTCGTGCCGCCAGCTGGCGCGCGCGGGCCTGTTCCTCGCCAACAACGGGCGCAATCCGGTCAATGGGCATTCGGTGATTTCATCCGAGCGGGCGCGGCGCATCAATGCGCTCATGCTGACCTGCGGCCATTACGACGGCTCGGGCGAATTTGCCTACCGGGTCGGCCTGCCGGGAAAAAGCGGCGTGGGTGGCGGCATTCTCGCCGTCGCGCCGGGCCGCGCCTCGGTCGCCGTCTGGTCGCCAGGGCTCGACGAGACGGGAAATTCCCACCTCGGGCGCATCGCGCTCGAAGAACTCACCCGCCAGACCGGCTGGTCGATCTTCGGGCATTAGGGGGCGCGCTGCGCAACCCTCCCATTCGTCATTGCGAGCGAAGCGAAGCAACCCATCTTCGGGCCGCTCGTCAATCCCGATCGAAGATGGATTGCCGCGGAGCTTACGCTACTCGCCATGACGAGTTTCACGTCTTCCGGTCGCGGTTCGCCTCGTCGATGGCGCTCTGGTGATACCAGGAGCCACCCCACTGGATCGGCGGTTTTTTCACCGCAGGCCCGCTGGCGGCGGAGTTCGAACTCTTGCCGAAATTTCGCGTTTTCGTCGGAAACGGAATGATTTTCGCCGATTCCGGGCTGAGATTGTGGCTCATGCGTGGATTCTCCCGTCGAAATTCTCGATTTAGGGGCTTCCAAGAGATATTCTAGCAGATCTGCCTGCGCTTTGCGCGCACTGCTTTTAGGCAGTGCGTTTTGATTGTTTTTTGAGCATCTGCCCGTTATATGGCTGCGCTCAGGCCTTGTTTGACAAAGAGGAACAGGGTTGCAGCGCCTTGGCACGCTCAATGCTTCAGGGGAATCGGTCGAAGCCGCGCGCCCGGGAAACAACCCGGTCGACAGCAACAACATGAGGGTCGCGATGACCAAGTACAAACTCGAGTACATCTGGCTCGACGGCTATACGCCGGTGCCAAACCTGCGTGGCAAGACGCAGATCAAGGAATATGATCACTTTCCGACCCTGGAAGACCTGCCGCTGTGGGGCTTCGACGGCTCATCCACGATGCAGGCGGAGGGCCACAGTTCGGATTGCGTGCTGAAGCCCGTCGCCGTCTATCCGGACTCCGGCCGCGTCAATGGCGCGCTGGTCATGTGCGAAGTGATGATGCCCGACGGCGTCACCCCGCACGCTTCGAACCAACGCGCCACCATCCTTGATGATGCGGGTGCCTGGTTCGGTTTCGAACAGGAATATTTCTTCTACGAGGACGGCCGTCCGCTCGGCTTTCCCGAGCACGGCTATCCCGCGCCGCAGGGTCCCTATTACACGGGCGTGGGCTACAAGAATGTCGGCTCGATCGCGCGCGAAATCGTCGAAGAGCATCTCGAACTCTGCCTCGCCGCCGGCATCAACCACGAAGGCATCAATGCCGAAGTGGCCAAGGGCCAGTGGGAATTTCAGATCTTCGGCAAGGGCTCCAAGCGCGCCGCCGATGAGGTCTGGATCGCCCGCTACCTGTTGCTCCGCCTGACGGAAAAATATGGCGTCGATATCGAATTCCATTGCAAGCCGCTCGGCGACACCGACTGGAACGGCTCGGGCATGCACGCCAACTTCTCGACCGAGTACATGCGCACGGTCGGCGGCAAGGAGTATTTCGAAGCCTTGATGGCGGCCTTTGCGGCCAATCGCCAGGAGCACATCGACGTCTACGGTCCCGACAACCATATGCGCCTCACCGGCAAGCATGAGACGGCCTCGATCCACCAGTTCAGCTGGGGCATTGCGGACCGTGGTGCGTCGATCCGCGTGCCCCACAGCTTCGCGAACAATGGCTACAAGGGCTATCTGGAGGACCGTCGTCCGAACTCCCAAGGGTGCCCCTACCAGATCGCCTCGCGCATTCTGAAGACGATCGCGAGCGTTCCCACCGCCAAGGCCTCCGCGGCCTGACCTTTCTGCCGGCGCCCGTCTTCGCGCCGCACACATTGACGGGCCGCCTGTCCTTCTGGACGGCGGCCCGTCGGCTTTTCAGGGCGGCGAGCACGCTCTAGGCTGCGCGCATGACACGCACCGTCGCCTTTCTCTGTCTCGCCTGGCTCGCCGTCGCTCCAGCCCGCGCCGAGATCCTGTTCCTGACCCACGGCAAAATCGTCACGCTGGACGAGACGTCGCGGATCGTCGAGGCGCTGCGCATCGAGAACGGGATCATCACGCACGCAGGCGCCGACGCCGACCTGCGCGCGAGCCTGCCGCCGTCCGCGCGCGAGATCGATCTGGGCGGGCGCACGCTGATTCCCGGCCTGATCGACTCGCATATCCACGCGATCCGCGCCGGGCTGGCCTTTTCAACGCACGTGAACTGGATCGGCGCGACCTCGCTCACAGAGGCACTGGCGCGGCTGCGCGAGGTCGCCTTGCGCACGCGCGCGGGCGACTGGGTCATCGTGCCCGGCGGCTGGAACGCGCAGCAGTTCGACGAAAAGCGTCTGCCCACACAAGCCGAAATCGAGGCGGCGGCGCCGGGTCACCCGGTCTATGTGCAAATGTCCTATGTCGGAGCGCTGCTGTCGCGCAGCGGCTTTGCAGCGCTCGGACTGGCACAGGATGCGGACCTGCCCGGAAATGGCCGGATCGAGCGCGACCGTGCAGGCCATATGACGGGCTGGGTGCAGGGCGATCTCTCCACCATTGTCGCCCTGTATGAGCGGCTCCCGAAGCCCTCGCTGGCGGATGCGATGGCGGGCACGAAAGCCTTCTTTCACGAGCTGAACCGCTTCGGGATCACCGGCGTTTCCGATCCCCAGGGGCACAATCTCGCGCGCGATCAATATGACGCCGTCCGGGCGCTCGCCCGCGACGGCGCGCTGACCTTGCGCGTGCGCTATGCGCATTGCGCACCGCGCCCTGGCTTCGAGCTACAGGATGTCGAGACGCTGGCGCGCGACCTGCCGATGGGCGCCGGCGACGACTGGCTGCGGTTCAACGGGATTGGCGAATGCGTGACATGGGGAATGTACAACAACGATCATCCCTCGCCCGCGCAGCTGGCGCAATTCGAGGCGGTGGCATTGTTTGCCGCGCGCCACGGGCTCGGGCTGACCGCGCACTGGAACAATGAATCGAGCGTGCATCATCTGCTCGACGCAATCGCGCGCGTTGCGCAACAGGTCGACATCGCGCCGCTGCGCTGGTCGATTGCACATATTCACGATGCCACGCCCGAAACTTTGGCGCGCATGCACGCGCTGCATCTGGGCTGGCTGATGCAGGACCGCCTCTATTTCGCGGCACCGGCCTTCCTGTCCGCTTATGCGCAGGACAGGCTGGAGCGCCTGCCCCCGCTGGCCACCGCGCTGCGGCTCGGCCTGCCTGTCGGCGGCGGGACGGACGCCGACAGGGTCATGTCCTACAATCCCTTTGTCGCGCTGCGCTGGATGCTCGATGGCCTCACCCTGTCAGGCGCAAGGACGCGCCTGGCGGCCGAGACGCCGACGCGCGAGGAGGCCCTGCGCATCTGGACGCAGGGCAGCGCATGGTTCACGCATGAAGACGACCGTCGCGGCGTGCTGAAGCCCGGTGCATGGGCGGACCTCGCCGTCCTGTCAGGTGATGTGATGACGCTGCCAATTGCGGATATCGCTGCCGTGCGGTCACTTCTCACAATCGTGGGCGGCAGGATCGTCTTTGCGGACGGGGTTTTCGCGCGGTAGCGTCGTCCTTGCGAGGAGCCGAAGGCGACGCGACAATCCATCTTGCGATATTTGCCGCCAGCCAAGCCGTTCTTCGCCAGCGTGGGACGGTGACAAAGATGGATTGCTTCGTCGCTCACGCTCCTCGCAATTGTGAAGGGTCACATATTCGCTGAGCAAAACGTCCTCC
>CAIWVR010000650.1 GCA_903916165.1 uncultured Hyphomicrobiales bacterium
CGCACCCGTGAAATCCAGTTCCATGACCGCCTCGGAGACCGGCATCGTCTTCATGGCACTGGTCCGTTCCGCCACGATGACAGCGTGGAAATCAATCCCACTTTCGTTAGCGCCAGGCCCCTCGATTTCATAATCCGCCATCAGGTCACCGGCACCCTGAGCCGTGGCACCTGGTGCGATACCAATATGATGCTCCTTGAGCCTGCGCTTGTAACGGCTCAGGCGCCGTTCAAGGCGATCGGCAGCCTGATCGAAGCTCGCATAGGGCTCCTGCGCCCGGCCCTCCGCATGCATTGACACGCCGGATGCAAGGTGGAGCGTGCAGTCGGTGCGATATCCCGAACCCTCATGATCGAGGACGACGTGTCCCGTCACGCTGCCATCGAAATAGCGCGACACGGCGCTCTCGATCCGGATGCGCACATGCAGGCGCAAAGCTTCGCCAATGCTGAAATTCTTGCCGGAGATCCTGACGACCATTGCGCCCCTCCCTTGCAGGTTGCCTGCCTTCCACCGCGCAAGCGGCGGTCGCTGAAAGTGCAGGCAGGCGATACCTGACCAAGAACTTGGGCGCGTTGCCCGTGCAAGTCAACGCATCTCGAAGAGACCATTCAGGGGCACGCGGGACGTGCAAGGCCAGCCTCACGCAAGGGCAGGAATGTCCGCAGTGCCACGTCAGGCTTCGCGCTGCATGGCCACTTTCTCGCGCCGACGCTCAACGGAAGACGGGATCCGCAGGCTCTCGCGATATTTGGCAACGGTGCGGCGGGCAATATCAATGTTCTGGGCCTTGAGTTTCAGAACAATGGCATCATCGGAGAGAATGTCGCTGATCATTTCTCCATCGATCAACTGCTTGATGCGGAATCGCACGGCTTCCGCCGAATGGAATTCGCCCCCCGTGCGCGCAGGGATAGAGGCTGTAAAAAAATACTTCAGCTCAAAAAGCCCGCGCGGCGAGGACATGTATTTATTCGACGTGACACGCGACACCGTCGATTCGTGCATGCCGATGGCGTCCGCAATGGTCTTCAGGTTGAGCGGGCGCAGATGCTCGACACCATGCGTGAAAAAGGCGTCCTGCTGCCGCACGATCTCGGCAGAGACTTTCAAAATCGTGCGCGCCCGCTGTTCCAGCGACTTGGTCAGCCAGTTCGCAGTCTGCAGGCAATTGGCGACAAAGCTCTTGTCGACAGCGGTGCCGTGGACCCGCGAGACGCGCGTTGCATAGGTCTGGTTGACGAGGATTCGCGGCAGGCCCTCCGGATTGAGTTCGACATGCCACGAACCATCCGATGCGGCGCGCACCGTGACATCGGGCACCACCGTCTGGATGATCCCGCCCCCAAACATGCGGCCCGGTTTGGGATCGAGGCGGCGGATCTCCGCCACCATCCCGGCGAGATCATCATCATCCACAGCGCACAGCTTGCGCAGGGCGTGGAAGTCGCGCTTGGCAAGAAGCGGCAGATGGTCAAGCAGAATCTGCATCGCAGGATCGAGGCGGTTGCGTTCGCGCAACTGGATGGCCAGGCACTCGGCCAGGTTTCGGGCTCCCACTCCTGCCGGGTCGAACTGCTGCACAATGCCAAGAACCGACACCACCAGCGCAGGTGTCGCACCGAGACGCTCGGCCAAGTCATCGAGGTCCTCCGTAAGGTAACCGGCCTCGTCGACAGCATCGATGAGCGCGTGACCAATCATCCGCTCGACAGGGTCCCGGACCGCCAGCGTCAGTTGATCTGTGAGGTGATCCTGAAGCGTGACCCGCGCCGCGACATAGGCCTCAAGATCGGCGGCCTCGCCATCTGACGTTCCGGAAGTCCCCGTCCAGGACGTGGCGGAGAGGCCCGCGCCTTCAAGCGATGCCTGGGCCTCCTGGGGGGCGGGCGCGCGGTCCGTCTCGAAGGAGGCGCTCACCTCGGACCCGTGGTCGCTGTCCAGCGCACGCGAGTCGAGCGCCATGCTTTCGGTGGCCCAGTCGCCCTCGCCGCGCGTCAGGTCACCCGCATCGAAATCGCCATCGGTTTCCCATTGGTCGCCAGCATCGACCTGCGTCTCGGCGAACGGGTCCGGACGGTCATCGGCGCGCTCGAGCAAGGGGTTGCGCTCGAGCTCTTCCTCGACAAAGGCGCTCAATTCGACATTGGAAAATTGAAGCAGCTTGATCGCCTGCAACAATTGCGGCGTCATCACCAGGGATTGTCCCTGACGTAGCATCAGCTTCGTGGAAAGCGCCATTCGGGTACTGACTCAAACTAGGATCAAGCCGGCATCCGCGTCGGCCCAGATCTTGCATATAACTGATTTGGAATGGAAAGGCTATGCACCCCGGGCAGGCCAGCGATGGCGCATGGGCGGTTGCGGAAGCGTAAGCTCCTCGGACGGCACTACATCCGGAAATCTTCACCGAGATAGAACCGTCTCACGTCCGGATTTGCAACAATTTCCTCGGGAGTCCCTTCGGTCAGGACATGTCCGGAATGGATGA
>CAIWVR010000651.1 GCA_903916165.1 uncultured Hyphomicrobiales bacterium
CAAGATACGCCCTTTCCCCGTCGTCATTGCGAGGAGCGAAGCGACGCGGCAATCCATGGCTGCCGTCAGATGGATTGCTTCGTCGCGTCGCTCCTCGCAATGACGAGGCTGAGGTTACGACACTAACATGCAGGCCGTTCTCCTCGTTTTTCTCGGCGCCGGTCTTGGCGGCTCGCTGCGCTATGGGGTCAACCTTGTCGCGCTGCGCCATGCGGCGGTGGGTTTTCCGTTTGGCACCTTGTTCATCAATGTCGTCGGTTCGTTCGTGATGGGCCTGTTCGCCGCCTGGTTTGCGAGTCGGCTGGATCAGGCCGTCACACAGCCGCTGCGGCTGTTCCTGATGACGGGCGTGCTGGGCGGCTTCACGACTTTCTCGGCGTTTTCGCTCGAGACCATTTCCATGTGGGAACGTGGCGAGGCGGCGGGAGCCGCCGCCTATGTCGCCGCTTCCGTTGTTCTGTCGCTGATCGGCCTCGTCGCCGGCATGGCGCTTGTGAGGTCGCTCGGATGAGCCAGGATATCGACAAGACGAAAAACCCGTCCTTCGGCGTGCAGACGCTCGTCGTCACCGCCGATGAGGATGGCATGCGGCTCGACCGCTGGTTCAAGCGCCGCGTGCCGGACCTGTCGCTCGGCCATCTCAACAAGATCTGCCGCACGGGCCAGGTCCGCGTCGACGGCTCGCGCGCACAGACCTCTACGCGCCTCGCCGAGGGCGTCAGCATCCGCGTGCCGCCGCTGCAGTTCGAGACGCCGGCCGGGGTGGCGGCACCTGCCGTGAAGCGCGCCGTCGCCTCCGACAAGGATGTGCGGGCGATCCGCGACATGGTGCTGTTCGAGGACAAGCACGTCATGGTGCTGAACAAGCCGTTCGGGCTCGCCGTGCAGGGTGGCTCGGGCACCACCCATCATATCGACGGCATGCTGATGTCGATGGCGAGCGAGAATGGCGACCGTCCGCTGCTCGTGCATCGGCTCGACCGCGACACCAGCGGCGTGCTGCTCATCGCCAAGACCCGCAAGATGGCGTCAGATCTCGGCGAGCTGTTTCGTTCGCGCCAGACGCGCAAGATCTATTGGGCCATTGTGGAGGGCGTGCCCAAGCCCGCGCAGGGCCGCATCTCGCTGTTCCTCGCCAAGGGGGCGGGCATGGGCGACGAGCGCGGACCGCGCAAGCCCGGCGACCCGCGCCGGGACCCCGAGCGCATGCGCGTCGCCAAGCATGGCGAGGAAGATGCGCAGCATTCGATCACCTATTACACGATTGTCGACAAGGTCGCGCCGCGTCTCGCCTGGCTGTCCATGAAGCCGGTCACCGGCCGCACGCATCAATTGCGCGCCCATGCGGAGGCCATCGGCAATCCGATCATCGGCGATCCGAAATATGGCGCGCGGCCCGAAAACGATCCGCGCCGCACCGATCCGCTGCGCGCCATTCCCTCGAATGTCGAAAACAAGCTGCACCTGCTGGCGCGCCGCCTGATCCTGCCCCATCCCAAGGGCGGCACGATTGACGTGACCGCACCGCTGCCCTCGCACATGCAGAAGACCTTCGACCTGTTCGGCTTCGACCTGTCGAGCTACGACCCGATCATGGAAGCCCCCGAGGAATGAGCGCGCCGCGTTCCGGGCGCGACGCCATGAAGCTCGTGATCTTCGATGTCGATGGCACGCTCGTCGACAGCCAGCATTTCATCGTCGAGGCGCAGACGCGCGCCTTTGCCGCGCATGGCCTGCCGGCGCCCTCGCGTGCGGAGATGCTCTCCATCGTCGGCCTGTCGCTCGTGCAGGCCTTCGAGCACCTTGTGCCTGATGGGCCGGCGGCCTCGCTTGCCCAGGCCTATCGCGACGCGTGGAGCGTCATGCGGCTCGATCCCGATTATGCCGACGAAATGTATCCCGGCGCCGTCGAGGCAGTGAATGCCCTGGCGCAGCGCGACGATCTGCTGCTGGGCATCGCCACCGGCAAGTCGCTGAGGGGCGTGCATCACCTGTTTGACGAGCGGGGCTGGCACGGCCGTTTTGCCACGGTGCAGACATCGGACGGGCATCCGTCAAAACCGCATCCTGCCATGGTGCTGAAGGCGCTGGCCGAGACTGGCATGTCGCCCGCCGACGCCCTGATGATCGGCGACACCAGCTACGATATGGCGATGGGTCGCGCCGCCGGCGTGCGCACGCTGGGCGTCACCTGGGGCTACCACACGCGCGACCAGCTCATGGCGAGCGGGGCGGAGCGGCTGGTCGAGTCCTACGAAGACCTCATGGCCGTGCTCGCCTCCGGGCAATGTTGGGACTAAATGAGTGGCATGATCCAAGATCCGAAAAACGACCTTTCCAAAGCCCTGCTGGACGACCTGCTGCCCACGCATGGCGAGGCGATCGATCCGCACGAGATGGCGCGCCGCGATCAGCGCAAGACGCTGCCGAAGCGCTTTTACACGCAGGCGCATGTCGACCTGCGCGACGGCGCCCATGCGCTGCTGCTTGACGGCAAGCCGGCCAAGACGCCGGGCCGCAAGCCGCTCGCACTGCCCACGCAGGACGCCGCGCGCCTGGTGGCCGACGAATGGCAGGCGCAGGCCGGGCAGATCGACCCCGCCACCATGCCGGTGACGCGGATCGTCAATTCCGCGCTCGACGGGGTCGCCCACGAGATCGACGCGGTGCGCGACGAGATCGTGAAATATGCCGGGTCCGATCTGGTCTGCTACCGCGCCGCCGAGCCGGAAGGACTGGCGCAATCGCAGGCGCTGCTCTGGGATCCGGTGCTCGACTTCGCCCGCGAAGATCTGGGCGCGCGTCTCGTGCTGGCGCAGGGCATCCTGTTCGTCGACCAGCCCGACCATGCCATCGCCGCCGTGCGTCGCGCGGTGGAGGAGGTGGACGGCGCCATCGCGCTCGCCTGCCTGCATGTGATGACGACGCTGACCGGCTCGGCGCTGATCGCGCTCGCCGTGGCGCGCGGCCAGATGAGTGTGGAGGTGGCCTGGGCCGCGACCCACGTCGACGAGGATTTCCAGATCCGCATCTGGGGTGCCGATTCCGACGCCATCGCCCGCCGGCAACGCCGCTGGACTGAAATGAAATCCGCCGCCGATCTGCTGGTGGCGGTGCGGGTGGGCTGAGAAAACGGCAAGCCGCACGCGGCTCCAGACCATGAGCGCCCCTCTCCCGCGCTGGCGGGAGAGGTTGTCATGCGCAGCATGACGGGTGAGGGCGGCG